>JANMCD010000184.1:0-2925 GCA_031360905.1 Novosphingobium sp. | reverse complement strand
ATCGAACGGTTTGAGCAAGACTTCGGTGCCCGCCAGCGATGCGATATCTTCCAGCACAGCGTTGTCCGCATAGCCGGTGATGAACAACACTTTCAGGTCCGGCCGCAGGCAGCGGGCGACCTCGGCAAGTTGGCGACCGTTCATGCCGCCGGGCAGTCCGACATCGCTTACCAACAAGTCGATCGGGGCATCGCTTTCGATATGACGCAGCGCTTCCGCGCCGTCCCCGGCTTCCGCGCAGACAAAGCCCGCGTCGCTCAGACCATCGGCAACCATCATGCGCACGAGCATTTCATCATCGACCACCAGGATCTCGCCGCTGCACGGCAGTGCCTCCTGCAAGGGATCAGGCATTGTCTCGGCGCCGCTCATGGATAAAGGCATATCATTGCCGACCGGCGTGACGAAGTTGTTTTTTGCCAAATGGCGGCATGAATAGGGCGGTCCGAGGCCCGCCGCTTTCCGCGGTTCCACCTCACCGCCCTCGCGAAACCGCCATTCCGATTCACCCGCGCACAACCGGTCAGCGGGAGATGCGGCCCGGGCCCGTCTCGTCGGAAGGGCCTTAAATCAGGATAGACGCGATGCTGGCGGCCAGATCGGATTGCAGGAAGGGCTTCGCCAGGCGCGGCAGATCAGGAGCGATGCTCTCGGCGTCGGCATAGCCCGACACAAGCAGAACCGGCGCTCCAGGTCGCTTGTCACGCAGCGCGTACGCCAGATCGGCTCCGGTCATGCCCGGCATGAGGTAATCCGTAACGACCAGGGCGGGCGCCAGCCCCTTCTCAATCAACGCCAACGCTTCCTCGGCTGATCCTGCCTCCACTATTTGGTAACCCAGATCCGCGAGCATGTCGGCCGTGCTTGCGCGCGCAAGCTGCTCGTCGTCCACGACCAGCGCCACGCCGGCAGCTTTGCCATTGCCGATAGAAGAGCCGTTCGACTTGACCGCCTCAACTGGCTGGTCGGTTGCTGGCAACCAAAGCTCTACATTGGTGCCGAGCCCCACCGAGCTGGACACGAGCAGACCGCCGCCAAGTTGCGTCGCAAGTCCGTGGACCATGGACAGCCCCAGACCCGTGCCTTTACCCACGCCCTTGGTGGAGAAGAAGGGTTCGATAGCGCGAGCGAGCGTGGCCTCGTCCATGCCCATGCCAGTGTCAGTCATCGATATCCTGATATAATTGCCGCAAATGAGTTCGGAACGATGATCGGCGTCAATGGATTCGGCTTCGGCAGTTATGCGCAGGGTGCCGCCCTCGGGCATGGCATCCCGGGCATTTACGCTCAAATTCAGGATCGCCATTTCGAGTTGGTTGGCGTCAGCCATCGCCACCAGCGGCTCGGATCGAATTTCGACCGCCACCGTTATCTGCGGCCCGATCGTGCTGGTCACCAGGTCGCCCATTCCCTTCACCAGAGCGCTCACGTCGACCGGTTCTGTCTGCAGCGCTTGCTGCCGTGCGAAGGCGAGCAGGCGTTGGACGAGGATCCTTGCGCGGTCAGCTGACTGCAGCGCCCCCGCAATGAGCCGCTGGTCGCGCGGGCCGCCGATGCCCCGCCGCTGCAAAATGTCGAGGCCTCCGATAATGGGGGTGAGGAGATTATTGAAATCATGCGCCACCCCGCCCGTGAGCTGACCCATGCTTTCGAGTTTCCGGCTCTGACGTAGCGCATCCTCGGCCCGCGCAAGCGCCTCCGCCTGCTGTTTTTCGGCGGTGACGTCGCGCGCTGTCGCATAGATTTTGTTGCCCTCGGGCAGGGCCACCCAAGAGAACCAACGCCATTCGCCGCCCTTTGTAGGATAGCGGTTTTCGACACGCCTCAATGGCAAACCGAGCTGCGCTTGCTCAAAGGCATCGACACTCGGGCCAATATCCTCGGGATGGACGAAATCCACAAAGGAGCGGCCTACGATCTCGTCCGCCGTCCAGCCCAGCGTCGCCATCCACGCCGGGTTGATCGCTTCAAAGGCGCCGTCGCTCAGGTTGATGACGGAAAAGAGGTCCGGACTTTGCTGCCACATGCGGCCACGTTCTTGGGATCGCACGACAACCTGCCGCTCAAGGTCGACGTTGAGGGCAACCAGCGCGGCTTCGGCTTCATGCTCGGCGGTGCGGTCACGGAACATCTTGAGATAACCGCCGCCGTCCTGATCGAGGCGCATCATCAGCCCGGACCCCCAGAAGCGCGAGTTGTCCTTGCGCACGTGCCAGCGCTCATTGATGGCGCGCCCGTCGCTCTGTGCACGATTCATCTCGTGGTCGGGCATGCCGGCTTCCTGATCTTCCGGCGTGAAGAACATCGCGCCCGGCTGGCCGACCGCCTCCACCTCCGCGTAGCCGAGCAGTCGCTCGCAACCGCTGTTCCAGGAGGCGATTATCCCGTGCTTGTCGAGCGTCACAATGGCGAAGTCCTCGGCGCCTTCGACAATGTGGCGGTACCGCTCCTCGCTCTCGTGCAGCGCCGCCTCGGACTGCTTGCGCGCCGTAACATCGGTGAAAAACACTGCGACGGTGCGCTCGGCCGGGTCGCCGATGCGGTAGGCGTAGATCGACCACCATCGGCCGAGCGTCGAGGAGCTGGCCTCGAACTGCGCCGGCTCACCCGTCAGCGCCACGCGGCCGTACTTATCGAACCAAACCTGGCCCTCGTCGGGCGCGATGCTGCGCATCCACTTCCCCACTGCGTCCTTGATACCAGTTAGCGCTTCGAAGGACCGGCTGACCTCCACAAACTGATAGTCTGTGGGGTTATCTTGCGGGTCGAAAGCCACCTTGAGGGCGCAGAAGCCCTGGTCGATGGCGTTGAAGAGGCCGAGGTAGCGCTCTTCGCTTTGGCGCAACCCGGCTTCGGCATGGTGGCGCTCGATGAAACTGGCGGCGGTCCAGGCAAGCAGGTCGATCAGCCTCAGCTGCTCTACGG
>JANMCD010000175.1:0-9817 GCA_031360905.1 Novosphingobium sp. | reverse complement strand
GGCGAAGTATTCCCCGCCCAGCGTCGAGACCGGCACCAGCCCGTCGCCGCCGAGGCCGAGGATGGTGGCGAAGAAGCCGAATTTCTGGACGCCGGTGAGGCGGGTTTCGAAAACCTCGCCGACCCGGGCCGAGAGCCAGGCAGCGACATAGCGGTCGATGGTTTCGCGCTCGGCCGCCATGGCGCGGCGTTCGGCGGCGCTGATCGCCTCGCTGACCTTGCCGAGATCGTCACAGTCGCGCGCGGACAGACCTGAAGTCGGCTTGAGGTCGGCGCCTGGCGCCGGCTGTTCGAGGTGAAAGCCATCGACCAGCGCGCGGTGGACCAGCAGATCGGCATAGCGGCGAATCGGCGAGGTGAAATGCGCGTAGCTGCCCAGCGCCAGCCCGAAATGTCCGGCGTTGCGCGGGCCGTAATAGGCCTGGGTCTGGCTGCGCAGCACCGCTTCCATAATCAGCGCCTTCTCGCTTTCGTCGGCGATATCCTTGAGCATGCGGTTGAACAAGCCGGGGGTGATCACCTGCCCCAGCGCCAGCTTCATGTCGAAAGTGCTGAGGTAATCCTTGAGCGTCACCAGCTTCTCGCGGCTTGGCGGCTCATGGATGCGGTAGACCACTGGCGCGACTTTGCTTTCCAGCGCCTTGGCGGCGGCGACATTGGCGGCGATCATGAAATCCTCGACGACCCGGTGGGCATCGATCGGCTCGCGCAGAGCAATCTCGGCGATGCGGCCCTGCGGATCGAGCACGACCCGGCGCTCGGGCAGCTCCAGCGCCAGCGGATCGCGGACATCGCGCGCCTTGGCGAGGGCGCGCCAGCAGGCCCAGAGGTTCTGGAGGTTTTCCGCCGCCTCACCGGAATCGATCCGGCGCTGCGCCTCCTCATAGGCGATCACTTCGGCAATCCGCACAATCGCGCGAGTGAAGTGCCATTCTGTCACCCGGCCCTGGGCGTCGATCGTCAGGTGGCATGCCATCGCCGCCCGGTCCTTGCCGGCGCGCAAGCTACAGACGTCTGCGGACAGGACCTCGGGCAGCATCGGCACCACGCGGTCGGGGAAATAGACCGAATTGCCGCGCTTGCGGGCCTCGCGATCGACCTCGCCGCCGGGGCGGACGTAGAATGACACATCGGCAATGGCGACTAGGGCGCGGAAACCCCCGGCCCCGTCCGGCTCGGCCCAGATCGCGTCGTCATGGTCGCGTGCATCGATCGGATCGATGGCGACGATTGGCAGATGGCGCAGGTCTTCGCGCTTTTCGGCGCTGAGCGGAAGTTTCGCCGCGAGCTCGGCTTCGGCCAGCGCCTCCCCGGTGAAGACGTTGGGAATGCCGTGCTTGTGGATGGCGATCAGGCTGAAGGCGCGCGGGGCGAGCGGGTCGCCGAGCACCTGCGTCACCTTCACCCCAGCGCGAGGCGAGCGCCCGGCCGGCTCCGCCAGCACCAGCTGGCCCTTCTCCGCCCCGCCCAGATCGGCAATCGGCGACGAATGACGCACCCGCTTGTCGACCGGCGCCAGCCAGCCGTTCCCGGCGCCGTCGATCTCGACCACGCCGAGCAGCTGATCCTCGCGCGCCGGCAGCTTTTTCATCGGATGGGCGCGCCAACCGGCGCCCGCCTCCTCGGTGCGGGCGAGCACCCGGTCACCGACCGTCAGCGCCGAATGCTTGCCCCGCTCAACCAGGCGCAGACGCGGCGGCGGCGACGCATCGTCCGGCGCCCAATTGTCGGGCACGGCAATCGCCTCGCCGTCCTCGATGTCGGTGACCCGTAGCACGGTGACACGCGGCACGCCGCCCATGCGGTGGAACGCGCGCTTCTCGCCGTCGATCAACCCCTCGTCGGCCATGTCGCGCAGCAAGGCCTTGAGCGCGATCTTCTCCTGCCCCTTAAGCCCGAAGGCGCGGGCAATCTCGCGCTTGCCGGCGGGCGTGGGGGAGCTGGCGATGAAATCTAGTATTTGCTGGCGGGAAGGCAGGCCAGGGGCGGGCTTGTTCATCTTGCGCCAGATAGGGGGCGGTTGCCCATCCGCATAGCCCCGCCGGTCACACGATGCGGTTAACTCGCTTGCAATCCGAGCACAAGCGAAAGTGCGCCGTCGATACGCTCCATGTCAGCGACCGATAGCGAGCCGACTTTCTTACCGATATCGGATTTGCGAACGGCCCCAATTCGGTGAGTCATCAAGCTACTGGCTTCCGACAGCCCGTTCGACATGTCGGGCAGCAAAACCAGCATAGCTGCATTCTTCTCAGTTTCAGTGCTGGTGAGAGGCACTACGATAAGTGTTTCAGGAAAATTGAATTGTGACGCCTGAACGACCACAGCAGGGCGAGGCTTCCCGGCAAGTCCGCCGCCAGCCGAAACAATCAGAACGGTACCGCGTTCGACCATCAATCGGGAAGATCGGCCCAAGCGCGTGCCACCGCATCGTCCATCCACCCGGCTTCTACGGGGTGCTTGCGTTCGAACTCGTTAATGACCCGATTGGCCAGAGCGATTTCTGCCTGCATTGCGGGGTTGCTCATATCCGGAACCCAGATCTGCTTGAGCCGATAGCCCTTGGCGCGCATCTCTGCCCGGTGCTTAGCAACGCGTTCGGTGCTGGTTGGCTTGATGACGTCGTGCTTGCCCATGATCGGTCCTTCGGTGTTACTGAAACATAGGCCGTTGATCCCAATTTGCAATCGTCAGTATGACCGCGCAACGTAAATCCGCTCCACCCCCGGTTTGCCGGTAAAAATGCATCTGCCCGACACCGCCTCACCGTCTACCGGCGTATTGCGGATGGTCAGCTTGAGCGCCTTGAGCTGAGCCGTCACCGCTTCCAGTTCCGCACCGCTTGGGCGCGACCAGGCCAGTTCGACCCACCCCGGGTAACGCCTGTCTTCGCCGAAAAATTCGCCAAGTGCTTCCAGGCTGCCAATGTCCCGGTGGATATTGGCGTCGCGCCGCTGCAAGGCTTCGGCGTGCAATTCCCGCTGGATGCAGGCGAGTTCGTCGGCCGCTACCTCGAGGAATTGGTCCTTCTCCATGGCGAGGAAATCGGGCTTGCCGTCTGCGCGCCACAGCCGGTGGCGGCGCAGCACGGAAACCTGATCGCCCGCGGCATCGCGCCCGCCGATTTCGAGAATCAGCGGCACGCCTTTTTTGACCCAGCCCCAGCGCTTGCCCGTCGCTTTGCCGGGGCGCTTGTCGAGCAGCACGCGCAGCGGTTCGCCAAGCGCCGTCTGCCTCGCCAAAGCGGCGCGCAATTCCTCGCAAAAGTCCAGGATCGCAGCGTCGCCCTCATCCTCCCGCAGCATCGGCAGGATGACGATCTGCTGCGGGGCGATGGCAGGCGGTACGCGCAGACCGTCGTCGTCGCCGTGAGTCATGATGACCCCGCCGATCAGCCGGGTGGAGACGCCCCAACTGGTCGTGTGGCAAAGCTGCTGGCCGCCCTCGCGGTCCTGATAGTGGATGCCGGCGGACTCGGCGAAACCGGTGCCAAGGTAGTGCGAGGTGCCCGCCTGCAGCGCCTTGCCGTCCTGCATCATCGCCTCGATGCTGTAAGTCGCAACCGCGCCGGGAAAACGTTCGTTCTCCGGCTTTTCGCCGGCGATCACCGGCATTGCCAGCGCCTCCTCGGCGAAGCTGCGGTACATCTCCAGCGCGCGCAGCGTTTCGGCCATGGCGTCCGCCTCGTCGGCGTGGGCGGTATGGCCTTCCTGCCACAGGAACTCGCTGGTGCGCAGGAACATGCGGGTGCGCATTTCCCAGCGCACGACATTCGCCCATTGGTTTGTGAGCAGCGGCAGGTCGCGCCAGCTCTGTATCCAGCGCGCCATCGCCGCGCCGATCACGGTTTCGGAAGTCGGGCGGACGATCAGCGGCTCTTCCAGCCTAGCCTCGGGATCGGGCACCAACCCGCCCTTACCGTCACCGATCAACCGGTGATGGGTGACGACCGCCATCTCCTTGGCAAAGCCTTCGACATGGGAGGCTTCCTTGGCAAAATAGGACAACGGAATGAACAGCGGGAAATAGCAGTTCTGGACGCCGGCCGCCTTGATCCGCGCATCCATCAGCGCCTGGATGCGTTCCCAGATGCCGTAGCCCCAGGGGCGGATCACCATGCAGCCGCGCACGCCGGATTCCTCGGCCATCTCGGCCTCGGCGATCACCTCCTGATACCACCCCGCAAAATCGGCATCGCGGGTGACGGAAAGGGCGTGGCGGATGGCGGGCACGATAAAGGACTTTCGTTTAACGGGACGCGGGCAGCGCGGCTTGCGCTGGGGCTTATTTGCCGAGCGCGTCGAGCCTGCGCTGCATCTCCGCCATTTGCTCGCGCAGGGCAGCCAGTTCGCCAAGCGCCTCCCTTGTAGGCGCTGCGGTCGTCGACGCCTTTTCGCCGCCTGGCAAAAAGGCCCCCGCGGCGGCGCGGAACATGGCCATGTTCTGCTGCGCCAGCTTGGTTAGCGGATTTTTGCCAATGCTTTCTTCGAACGCCTTAGCCAGCTTGGCCTGATTGGTCCGAAAGTTGTCCATCGAGGCTTCGAGGTAATGCGGGATCAGGGATTGCAACGAATTGCCGTACATGCAGATGAGTTGCCGCAGGAAATTGACCGGCAGCATCTGCTCGCCGCCGGATTCTTCGTCCATGATGATCTGGGTGAGAATCTGATGGGTGATGTCGCTGCCCGATTTGGCATCGATGACCTTGAAGTCCACCTCTTCGCGCGTCATCTTCGCCAGATGATCGAGCGTGATATAGCTCGACGACCGCGTGTTATAGAGCCGCCGGTTGGCGTATTTCTTGATGATGACGGTGTTGCCGTCCTTGCCGGTGTGTTCAGCCATTGCCAATCCATTGTCCTCAGCCCGTGCGGGGGTTAGCACTTGCAGCGACCGCAGTGCAACAAGTGCGTGCTGCGCAGCAATGCCAGCAGACATTCAGCGCGCGAAGCGGCGGCCGAGCAGTGTGAGCATTTCATATTGCGAGAGGCCGCTTAGCGCCGCACCTTCGGGAAGCGAATATTCCGCCTCCACCCAGTCGCCCTCCTGAAGTTCGGGGGCAGCGGCGAGATCGATTACGGTCATGTCCATCGATACCCGGCCGACCACCGGCAAGCGGCGCCCCTGCGAGAGCATCGCCCCCTTGTCCGACCAGCAGCGCAGGTAACCATCGGCATAGCCCAGCGCGATCACCGCCACCCGCATCGGGCCTGGCGCGACAAAGGTGGAATTATAGCCGACCCCGTCTCCGACCGAAAGCTCGCGCAGCTGCATGATGACGGCCATCGGCCTGGCCACCTGACGAATGCTCCCGGCCAGCTCGGCCCGCGCGATGCCGCCATAGAGCGACAAGCCCGGCCGGGTGAGGTTGCCGTGATAGGCCTCGCCCAGCACGATTCCGGCACTGTTGGCGAGGCTGCCGCGGCGGTGCGGCAACGCGCGCCTGGCTTCTTCCCAGCGGGCGAGCTGCACGGCGTTGAGCGGGACATCCTCATCCGATGAGGCGAGGTGCGACATCAGCACATCGATATCGAGCTTGCCGATCAGCTCATTGCCAAGATCGGCCATCGGCAACCCCAGCCGGTTGATCCCGGTATCGACCATCAGGTCGCAGCGCCCTCCCCCGACCGCCAGCCAGCGGCTAGCCTGTTCGAGCGAATTTATGACCGGGCGCACGCCAAGCTCGTGGGCCCAGACCGCGCGGGTGTCGTTCAACAGGCCGTGCAGCAGCGCGATACTGCCCGGCGGCACGAGATCGGCGATGTCCGCCGCTTCGCGCGCATAGGTGACAAAATAATCGCGGCACCCTGCCGCCCACAGGGCCGGCACCACAATCCGCGCGCCCAATCCATAGGCGTCGGCTTTTACCGCTGCGCCGGCCCGCGCCGATCCCGACAGCCGGTCAAGCGCCTGCCAGTTTGCTGTCAGTGCTGCGCGATCGATATCGAGCCTGAGCGCAGCGGGCGGCAGGCTGTTAGCCATCGGGGCAGTAGTCGCGCGGCGGTCCGCTGTTCAGCCCCCAGACTGCGACAACCAGCGCCACGGCGGTGACGATCCAGGTGTACCACAGGCCCGAAAAAGGATCGCCGGTACGCGCGACAATGACGCCGGAAATGAAGGGCAGAAAGCCGCCGAAATAGCCGGTGCCGATGTGGTACGGGATCGACATCGAGGAGTAACGGATGCGCGGCGGGAACATCTCGGTCAGCAGCGCCGCCACGGGGCCATAGCTCGCCGCCGATAGCGCTATGATCAGCAGCAAACCCAGGAAAACGACCACTGCTGCGCCGAACGAGGGCTTGACCTTGGCAAGGTTATACCCGGCCTCGCCCAGCCAGGCCTGCAGCTGCTTGCCGCGCGCCGCTTTATCGTTCCAACTGTATTCACTCAGCGGCAGCAACTTGCCGCCGACGGCAACCGTCAGCTGCGCGGCCTCCTCCCGGCTGTAGGCAACGCCCACGCCCGAAAGGTCCGCCAGCAGCTTGCTGCAAGGGGTCTTCTGCTCTGGCGAGAATATCGCATAGGTGCAGTCGGGGCCTGCCACCACCACCGGAGCGCGGCGGCTGGCTTCGGCCAGCTGCGGGTTGGCATAAGAGCCGATCATCCAGAACACCGGAAACAACAGCAGTAGCGTCAACCCATAGCCCCAGACGATCGGCAGCTTGCGTCCGATCCGGTCGGACAGCTTTCCGGACAGCACGTACAACCCCATCCCGCACAGCGCGGCTAGTCCGACGATAAGTTCCGCTATCGTATCGTCCATGCGCATGGCGTTCTTGAGGAAGGCAAGGCCGGAGAACATCGCATTGTACCAGACTACGGTGAGGCCCGCAGCAACCCCGAACAGCGCGATGAACAGGCGCTTCTTGTTGCCCGGATACGTGAAGCTTTCAACGAAGGGATTGCCGGCCAGCCGACCTTCTTCCTTCATGGCTTTGAACACCGGGCTTTCGCTGAGCTTGAACCGCATCCACAGCGAGATGACGAGCAGGAAGATGGAGAGCAGGAACGGCACCCGCCAGCCCCATGCGTTCCACGCTTCAGTGGTCATCGACCCCTTGCAGGCCAGTACAACCACCAGGCTCAGCACGAACCCTCCGACCACGCTGGCCTGGATGAAACCGGTGAAATAGCCGCGCCGGTCGGGCGGCGAATGCTCCGCCACATAAATTGCCGCGCCGCCATATTCGCCGCCCAGCGCCAAGCCCTGAAGGATACGCAGCAGGATGACGATAACCGGCGCTGCATAGCCGATGTCCTGCGCTGAGGGCACCATGCCGACCCCGGCAGTGGCAATGCCCATCAGGGTGACGGTGACAAGGAAGGTGTATTTGCGGCCAAGCTTATCGCCAAGATAGCCGAACAGGATCGCGCCGAGCGGGCGGAAGCCGAAGCCGACCGCGAACACCAGCCAAAACACCAGCATTTCAAGCGTGGCATTGCCCGTTGGGAAAAAAGTCTTCGACAGGATCGCGCCCAGCGCACCGTAGATGAAGAAATCGTACCATTCGAAGATGGTGCCGGCCGAAGAGGCAGCTATCACCAGGCGAATGTCGGCCGCACTCGGCTCGACATGCAAGGCTGGACTGGCAGTGGTGGCCATGAACTGACTTCCCCGAAACGCTCGGGCAATGCTCTAGCGAGGCAAACCGTCCGTGGGAAGCAGCTCTCGCGCGGCTGTCCAGGCGAGTTTGATTGCCCCGTGCCGGGCGGGATAGGCGCGGGCCGGCGCCAGCAGTTCGAGCCCCGGCCAATCCGGTTGTTCGCCAGAGCCGGACAGCCATGCCGACAGGTCCGCTTCCGCTGCGGCAATCTCCGCGGAATTGCGTCCCTTGGCCTCGGCCGCAAATATCGCCGCGGCGGCCTGGCCGATCGCGCAGGCCTGGGATTTTAGTCCAACCCGCGCGATGGCTCCGGCAGGATCGGTGGCAAGGCCCAGGGTCAGCGAGCTGCCGCAGCTTTGCGAGCGCGCAGTGGTCTGCAAGGGCAAGGTCTCATCGAGCGGAAAACCCGCCAGGCTGGTCGCCAGCGCCAACACCTCTGGCGTATAGAGCGCCGTCGCGGCGGCCACGATCTACTTCTCCCGGTTCCGGGAGGAACCCGAGTCGACCGCTGCCCGGCGACGCTCGGCGAGAACTTTGACGAGCTGTTCGCTGCCGGAGTTGATGAAGGGATAGGTCCGGGCCTGCGTGATCCATGTCGGCCTGCCGCCCACGCCCCAGGTAATATCGAAGCCCAGCACCAGAATGGAAAAGCCCAGGACCGCGATGATCAGTCCCTTGATGCCGCCGAATCCGAAACCCAGCACCCGGTCGATCGGACCGATCGCGGAAGCGCGGCTGGTTCGACCCGCGAAATTGGCGAGGGCTTTCACCGCTGCATAGGGCACCAGCAGCAGCACCGCGAAGGCGAGGATCGCTGCGCCCGACGGCGTATCGACGTACTGCCGAAGGAAAGCAGTTAGCGGCGTGTGCAGGGCGTAGATCACGAACAGCGCGAAGACCCACGCCCCCAGCGCCAAAATCTCCTGCACGAAGCCGCGCAAGAAACCTGTCACCGCTCCCAAGCCGACCAGCAGCAGTACCGCGATATCGAACCCTGTCATCGGCCGCGCTATCTACGCCCCGGCCAGAATCCGGTCAACGAGATTTGGCAGCAGGGTTAATGGCCTGTAGACAATTGCGTTGTCTTCAGCACCATTATCGGGCGGTCCGCAGGCCTCGGCAAAGCCAAGCTTTGCCGCCTCGCGACGGCGGATCGTCCCATGCGCTACGGGGCGGATTTCGCCCGCCAGCGAGACTTCGCCAAACCACACGGCGTCGGCGGGCAGCGGCTTGTCCGCCAGCGCCGAGACCAGCGCCGCAGCCACCGCGAGATCGGCGGCGGGATCGACCAGACGGTAGCCGCCGGCGACATTGAGATAGACTTCGCAAGCCGAAAAATTTAGCCCGCAGCGGGCCTCGAGCACCGCCAACAGCATGGCGAGCCTCCCGTTATCCCAGCCAACCACCGCCCGCCTCGGCGTCGCGCCGCTAGCGAGCCGCACGATCAACGCCTGAATTTCGACCAGTACCGGACGGGTGCCTTCCATCGCCGGGAACACGGCGCTGCCCGGCACCGGTTCCTCGCGGCCCGAGAGGAACAACAGCGACGGGTTGGCGACCTCGGCCAGCCCCTGTCCTTCCATGGCGAAGACACCAATCTCGTCGACCGGGCCGAAGCGGTTCTTGATGCTGCGCAGGATGCGGTATTGGTGGCTGCGCTCGCCCTCGAAGCTCATCACCACATCGACCATATGTTCGAGCACGCGCGGCCCGGCGATGCTGCCGTCTTTGGTGACATGGCCAACGAGGAACAGCACCGCGCCACTTTCCTTGGCATAGCGGATCAACTCGAATGCGCAGCCGCGCACCTGGCTGACAGTGCCCGGCGCGCCTTCGATCTGGTCGGAATGCATGGTCTGGATCGAATCGATCACCAGCAGGGCCGGCGGGGGCATCGCGCCCAGCGTGGTCAGGATATCGCGGACGGAGGTCGCGGCGGCGAGCCGGATCGGCGCGCCTGCCAACCCCAGCCGCTCGGCTCGCAGCCGAACCTGACCGGCCGCTTCCTCACCGCTGATATAGACAGCCTCGCCGCCGGCCTGGGCGATCATAGCGGCGGCCTGGAGCAGCAGCGTCGATTTCCCGATCCCCGGATCGCCGCCCATCAGTACCGCCGAACCCGGCACCAGCCCGCCGCCAAGCGCGCGGTCGAATTCGGCGAGGCCGGTCGAACGCCGCACCAGGCGTTCGCTGGGCGCATCCATTGCCTCGAAA
>JANMCD010000299.1:0-13975 GCA_031360905.1 Novosphingobium sp. | reverse complement strand
TACCTGTCCCGCCGCTATGCCGCGCCGCGAAAGGCTCTGAACCGACGGTGATGGTGAAAGAAAAATCGCAGGCAAATGCCGGGGGAAGCGCTGGTGCTGCTGCCCCGCGCCAGGTTCGGGGTACGGATGCCGGCAAGGTTTCTGTGCCCTCGCCCCAAAGTACGCTCATTCTCGCCTCGGCCAGCCCGCGCCGCCGCGAACTGCTGGTCAGGCTCGGCATCACCCCGGTTTCAATAGCTGCCGCCGCCATCGACGAAACCCCCGCCAAGGCTGAGCTGCCGCGCGATTATGCCCGCCGCATGGCCCGCGAGAAGGCGCTGGGGATGCCTAGCGACGGCGCACATGTCCTCGCCGGCGATACGGTGGTCGCCCTGGGCCGCCGCATCCTGCCCAAGGCGGAGGATGAAGCTACCGCGCGGGCCTGCCTGACGCTGCTCTCCGGACGGCGGCACCGGGTGCTCTCGGCGGTTGCGCTCAAGGCACCCGACGGACGCCTGCGCGAACGGCTGTCCGAGACCATCGTCCGCTTCAAGCCGCTCTCCGCCGCAGAGATCGACGACTATCTCGCCGGCGGTGAATGGCATGGCAAGGCCGGCGGCTATGCCATCCAGGGCAGCGCCGAAGGACTGATCGCGTGGATTTCGGGGAGTCATTCAGGCGTAGTGGGGCTGCCGCTGTTCGAAACCCGGGCGCTGCTCAAAGCCGCAGGATTTGGACTTGGCTGAGTGGCTGGTCGAAACCGGCATCGGCGAGGATCGCGCGATCCGGCTTGACAGCGGGGCGATCGCCGCAGCCCGGATCGAATGGCCCGGCCATCTGGCGGCGGGTCAGGTGGAGGATGCCGTTCTGGTCTCGCGCAGCGCGGGATCAGCGCGCGGCACACTGCGTTTTGCCGGCGGAGAGGAGGCCCTCGTTTCCGGACTTGCCGCCAGCGCCCGCGAAGGCGCACCGCTGCGCGCGGAAATCACCCGCGCCGCGATGGCCGAGAGCGGCCGGCTCAAACGCGCGCATGCCCGCCCGGCGGCGGCCGCGCCCCGTCCTGCCCCCAGCCTCGCCGAACGCCTGCGCGCCGAGGGCAACACGCTGCACCTCGTCCGCGAGTTTCCGGCGGGTGCCTGGGAGGAATTATGCGGCGAAGCCATTGCGGGCGAAATGGCCTTCGCGGGCGGTGCGCTGACCATCAGCCCGACCCCGGCGATGACCCTGATCGACGTCGACGGCGGCTTGCCCCCTCGCGCCCTCGCCCTCGCCGCCATTCCGGCGCTGGCGGCGGCGATCCGCCGCTTCGATCTTGCCGGCTCGATCGGCGCGGACTTCCCGACACTGGCAGACAAAGCCGGCCGACAGGCGGTAGACACCGCCCTCGCCGCAGCCCTGGCGGACTGGCCGCACCAGCGCACCGCGATGAACGGCTTCGGTTTCATCCAGCTGGTGGCCCGGCTAGAGCGGCCCTCGCTGGTCCACCGCATTGCGTCCGATCGGCCGGGCGCCGCCGCCCGGCTGTTGCTCCGCCAGGCCGAGCGTGTCACCGAGCCGGGCGCGCTGCTGCTCGGGCTTCATCCAGCGGTACGCGCCGCCATCCGGCCCGAATGGGAAGCGCAGCTAGCGCGGCGGACCGGGCGCGAGCTGCGCTGGCAGGTCGATGCTGCCCTTGCCCTGACCGGCGGTTTCGCGCAGGCAGTGCCGCCATGACGACCTCCGCCAGGAAATGCCCGATCTGCGGAAAGCCCCGCAGCGCCGAGCAGACGCCGTTCTGCTCCACCCGCTGCCGCGACCGCGACCTCGTCAAATGGCTCGACGACGGCTATGCCCTGCGCGGCCCTCCGGCCGATCCTGACTCGCCGCCGGAGGAGTGATTCCGGCTTGCCAAGGCTGCGCTGCTTCGCCATAGGCGCACCTCCAATCGCTCGCCGGTCCAAACCCAATGCTGACCGCCGCAGCAGCGATGCCCGGGTAGCTCAGTTGGTAGAGCACATGACTGAAAATCATGGTGTCGGTGGTTCAATTCCTCCCCCGGGCACCATTGGGCCTTTCGGCTTCGACTTCGTAATCGATCGGCTTGAATTTACCGCCGTTGGAAGCACCCGCCGAACACGCGGTCAGGCCGACGATCAGATCGACCACAGCGCGCAATCGGATATAGTCGCCCGCGCGACTGATCGGCGGGAGGACCTGGATCCTCCCGTTCGATCCATCGACTGGTACGTTCATGAAAATGTTGAAAGCTGTCGGGATCGCATCCGGTTCGATCCCGTAGGGCGCAAGCGCCGCGGCGAGGTTGCCAAAACAGCCGCGATGTATCGGCTCCGTGGGATAGAAATGCCGGAAGGTCGCCTCGCTGCATGGGGTCAGCAGGAAGTCGTGGCAGCCGACCGTATCCTCGACGATTTCCAAGAGGGGAGTGGAGCGATTGGACCACAACCGGTTGCCGGTGGTGAGGCGTATAGTTTCTTCGTAATCGAAAGTCCGTCCCGAAGAGATCACCTCGCGGACATCGGCTGCGTTATAGGCCAGCAAGTCACAGACCTGGACGCCCTCGGGATCGATGACCCGAAGGGTTTGTCCCGCGCTGAGGCGCAAGGCGGTCCCGCTGCGCGGAGAAATTCTAACGAGTGTCATTCCGGGGCGCGTTGGTCGCGAAACGGACAGCGCCATTCACTGTCAACCTGACGACCACTGTACTGCGCCGCCGCGCTGACCTCGCCGTGGCTTCCCAGCATCGGGTTCTGGTCGCCCGCAAAAGCTACATCGCGCTCGAGAATTTTCGAGCGCATCCGGGCGTAACGGCCTTCTTCGCGCAGTCGTTCGAACTGGTCATGAAGGTTGAACACCATCGTCGGTCTGGGAAAGCGGCGTGCCGGGCGCGAGGCGTGGGGATGCAGGCCGACGACGAAAAACGCTTCTCCACCGAAGCTCAGCGAGAAGTGGGGGTCGGAAGGATCGGCACTGACGCGGTGATCGTAAGGCTGGCCGAGCCAGGTATCCTTATCGGAAAACGACTGGATGCGCTGCCACATCAACACTTCGAAGCGCGTCTCGTCGAGGTCGTTCGGCCCTTCGAACGAAATTGCCAGACTGCGCAGTCCGCCCGGTTCGCGGCGGTACGCGGCCGCCCAATCGAGCAATGCGCGATGAATGCTGATATCGTCCCAACTGCTCTCCAGCGAGTGGCAGGCCATGACTTTGAGCGACCCGCGGGCCAATGCCGACTTGGCACCGACGCAAGGGTAATCGGTCGCGGCAATCGTTTCGAACAGTGCATCTTCGGCGCGGGCCTGCGCGTCTTTGTCGACAAACATATGGGAAATCCTTTGGCACCCAACGGTCTCAACAGTCTGAAGTTCCAGCTAACATTCCATCCTCCCGAATCGCGACCCGGCTCCACAGGAGCGAGACGATAGCAAGAGGGCTGCCCCAATGCGCAAATCGCTACTCCGGACACCTTGCCTCGGTTCAGCCCGAACGCCCGCGCCGCGCCGCCCCTTGACTTGACCGCGTGCCGCTTCGAAAACCTTGCGCAAAAGGCAGTGGCCCCCGCATTCCAATACAAACCGCTTAAAGAGGCACACAGGACATGGCGCGATCGATTATCGTAACGGGGGGCTTCGGCATTTTGGGGCAGGCGGTGGCAGGAGCCTTTGCCGCACAGGGCCACAAGGTCGCGCGGATCGATTTTGCTGCCAGTCCCGCCACCACGCTTGATGGCGCGCTCGAGTTGGGCGGGATCGACCTGACCGATGCGGCCGCCGTTCAGGCCGCACTCGACAAGGTGACGGCGGCGCATGGCGGCATTGACGTGCTGGTCAATGTTGCAGGCGGCTTCACCTGGGAAACGCTGGCGGGCGGCAGCATCGAAACCTGGGCCAAAATGCAGACAGTGAACCTGATGACCGCCGTCACCATCACCAAGCTCGCCTTGCCTCTGCTAACCAAGGCAAACGCGGGCCGGATTGTCAATATCGGTGCGGGCGCGGCGGTCAAGGCCGGCATGGGCATGGGCGCCTATACCGCCTCCAAGGCGGGTATTCACCGCCTGACGGAAGCCCTGGCCGAAGAACTGGCGGGCAGCGGCGTCACCGTCAACGCGGTCCTGCCGAGCATTATCGATACGCCGACCAACCGGGCGGACATGGCCGATGCCGATACATCGCAATGGGTGAAGCCTGCGGCGGTTGCGGATGTGATCCTGTTTCTGGCCTCGCCCGCGGCCCGGGCGATCACCGGCGCGCTGATCCCGGTGACACGGGGCGGTTAGACCGCTCTATCGCAACCGAAATACTTCACCCTGATTGAACACAAGCAGTTTGAAGGCTCTGCCCGGCTCGATAGCGTTTGACGGCTGGTCAATAGCCCATCAGGCTTAGCACTTCCTTGCGGCTACGTTCATCGGTGAGGAATGTGCCCATCATCCGGCTGGTGATCATGCCGACGCCGGGCGTGCGCACGCCGCGTCCGGTCATGCAGCCGTGCTGGGCGTCGACTACCACCGCAACGCCGTGCGGCTGAAGATGGTCCCAGATGCACTGCGCGACTTCGGCCGTCAGCCGCTCCTGGATCTGCAGGCGCTGGGCAAAGCCATGCAGCACCCGCGCCAGCTTCGAGATTCCGACGACGTGGTTCTTCGGCAGATAGGCGATCGAGGCTTTGCCGATGATCGGCGCCATGTGGTGTTCGCAGTGCGACTGGAACGGGATGTCCTTCAGCAGCACAACTTCGTCGTACCCGCCGACTTCCTCGAATATTCGGCTGAGGTGGGAAGCGGGATCTTGCAGATAGCCCTGGCAATATTCCTTCCAGGCGCGGGCCACACGCTTTGGCGTGTCACGCAGCCCTTCGCGCTCCGGATCGTCCCCGGCCCAGCGCAGCAGCGTGCGGATCGAATCCAGCACGTCGTCCGGAACCGGAAGCTTCGCCATGGGGCCTTCATCACCCGCACCGTTATCATCGTCGTCGAATTTGCTCATGCATCCGTCTCCCCTCAACGCGGCCGCCGCAGAATCCCGCCGTGCCTGAACAGACCGCGCCGCCGGCTGAACGGCTCGAACAGTTCTTCGGGCCGTTCCGGATCGAACAGGGCATTATCGGCGACAGTTTTCTCCGCATCCGTAAGCGGACGCAAGGCAAAAGGTGCTAACCGCTTGCCCCGGCTCTGTGCCGCCTGAATCGCCTCTGCCATGGAATTGTACTGGTCGAGCAGCGCCGCCATTTCCGCTGTCGGCACCCCGCAATGCTCGGCAAGCAGCTTGTGGCGCAGCCGGGCGATAGCCGGGACGACGTGCCCATTGCCCGGCCGCGCTGCATCGATGAAGACGTCGCATTCGCTGTCGAGCCCCATCGACCGGTTATTCATATTGGCAGAGCCGATCCGCAGGATTTCATCGTCGACGATCATCAGCTTGGCATGAACATAAATCGCCGATCCGCCGGAAGTCAGCGGGGTGTACAGTCGAAACCGGTTGCCCGTGTCCTTCTCGCTGATAGCATGAAGCAGCCGGACCCGCGCTCCGTCCATCGCCGTCTGTTCCAGCCAGCCTTCCGCAGATACCGGATTGATCAAGATGATCTCGGGCGGCTCGGGCTCGGACATTTTCTCCGCAATTGCCTCGGCAATGCTGCGCGAGGCAAAATACTGGCTCTCGGCATAGATGAATCGCTTTGCGCGCGCGATCTGCTCGAGAAACAGGTTTTCGATTTCATGGACTTCGCGGGTTACGCCGTAACGGGCGCGAGTGCGGGCAATGCCGATTTCGACATTGCGGAATTCGGCGACCAGCTGATCCGGCCAGGGCGATTCATCTTGCGGCAAGCAGGGCTGCATGCGCTCTCCGCCGGCCAGCTGCCAGCGCTTGCGGCCTAGTTCGCTCAATGCAATAGCCACGTCGCCCTCCATCATCATCGTGACATCGTGCCATGGCCCGTAAGGCTTGCCGTTCGGACGGCGCCGCCGGCGGTCCTCGTGCAAATGCTCCGGCGTGTCCCAACGGTCGGAAGTCATGTCGAGGCCGCCGCAGACTGCAAAGCAATCGTCGATGACGACAATCTTTTGATGATGGCTGCAGCCCAGCGGATGCGCGGAATCGAACTTGAAATCAATCGCCGGCTGAAACAGCCAGCGGATCATATCGAGGATCATCGTCCCGCGCAGGAGAAACTTAAGCGCCCCGAAGTTCCATTTCAGCAACCTGATCTGGAGTCCTGGCGTGCGTTCGACCAGCCAGATGAAAAAAGCGCCCAACCGGGCCGGCGGCCGATCCGTGCGCGGCAGGTTCCACCACCGCCGCCCTCGGTCAAAGCGAATGCGCGAATCGAAATCCCAACCGATCATGAATATCCGTTGGCGCGCCAGCAGCATCGCCTGATGGATCAATTTGAAATAGTCGGCGGCATCGACTACCACATGCGCGCGGGTAGCCTTGACATAGCGCCACACGCCGCCGCCATTCTCGCTGCCCTCGGTTTCGGCTTCCACCATCTGCGCCCCCTGTAACATCCGCCGCGGCCGGTCACCCACAAGAAACCGAAACTGCCCCTACTTGCAACAGCTAGCGTCTCAGGCGGTGCTGCCATCGGCAAAGCCATACTGTCGGAGCGAAGCAGCCATGGCCACCGCGACCCGCACAATTCTCGATAAACCTGCCGACCGCGAGGCCATCCGCGAACAGACTTAGCGAAATCTTAACCCAACCTCGGCCATCAGGCACCTTCAACAAGCGGGGTGGGTAAAATGGCTGATCTTGTCAGGCTAGCGGAACGCTTCGTTCTGATAATCTTGTCGGCCATCGTCGTCTGGCGGCTGCTGCCGGTACTGGGCTTACATCCGCAGGTTACCCTGCTGCTCGCCAGCGAGCTGTCGGCCGTGTTCTTCCTGCTTATCCAGCGTAAAGGCACGTGGTCGAGTTCGATCTACACCACCACTATCGCCTTCGCCGGCACCGCCGCGGCGCTGTGCGTAGTGCCGACGGGGACAAGCATTGCCCCCGATGTGGTCACCGCGCCGCTGATCATGGTCGGTACCGCGATTGCGCTGGCCGCCAAGCTGTCGCTGCGCCGCAGCTTCGGGCTGGTGCCGGCCAACCGCGGGGTCAAGGTGGGCGGCGCGTATCGCTTCGTACGCCACCCGATGTACACGGGCTATGTGCTCAACCACATCGGCTTCCTGCTGATGTTCTTCTCGGTCTGGAATATTGCCGTCTATCTGACCTGCTGGGTGCTGCTGTATCTCCGCGCGATCGAGGAAGAGCGCTTCCTGCTCGCCGATCCGGCATATTGCGCCTACAAGGAGACTGTAAGAGGGCGGATCATTCCTGGTCTGATCTGACCGCAATCCGGCGGCGCTACGACCGACTTTTCCGCTGGTTTTCGCCTTGGCACGGATCCATCCTGCGCTTCGCGCCAAGGCCTCATCTCCCCAGCGCAGCCACTTCGCCCAGCACCAGCGCCGCATGGTCCTGACGGCAGATCAGCAGGTCGGGCATGGAGACATCGGCCCGGTTGTAAACCAGCGCACTGCCGTCGATCCGCGAGCAATGCAGGCCATGGGCGCGGGCAACGGCGACGGGGGCGCAGCTGTCCCATTCGTACTGGCCGCCGGAATGGAGATAGATGTCCGCCTCGCCGCGCACGATGGACATCGCCTTGGCCCCAGCGGAGCCCATCGGCACCAGTTCGGCGCCAAGCTTTGCCGCAACTTTGGCTGCCTCACGCGAAGGGCGGGTTCGGCTCACGACCATGCGCAACCTGTCCGGGGCAGGCGGCACGGGAATCGGCTGGTCGGTGCGCAGCACGACGCCGAGCCCCGGCAGCGCCACCGCGCCGATCACGGCTACCCCGTCCACCGCCAACGCGACATGGACCGCCCAGTCGTTGCGCGCCTCGCTATACTCGCGGGTGCCATCGACCGGATCGATGATCCACACGCGGCTCTTCGACAGGCGATCCCCGGTATCCTTGCTTTCCTCTGACAGCAGGCCGTCCTCGGGCCGCTGCTCACCGATGGCGTGGATGAGGAACTGGTTGGCGGTGGCATCGCCGGCGTTGCCCAGCGCCTTCAGCGACAGCAAGCCCGATGCACGAACCTCGATCAGCAGACGCCCGGCAACTTCGGCGAGATGGGCGGCGAGCTGCGCATCGTTCAACTCCAAAGCCATCAGCCGTCGCCCAGCAGCCTATTGACGATCACGGTCGCTGCCTGCTCGGCGGACATGGTCGTCGTGTCGATCCGCACCTCGGGCGCGAGCGGGGCTTCATAGGGGCTGTCGATACCCGTGAAGTTCTTGAGCTGGCCGGAACGGGCCTTCTTGTAGAGCCCCTTCACATCGCGCTTTTCCGCCTCGGCCAGTGGCGTGTCGATGAACACCTCGATGAAATCGCCCTCCGGTAGCATCGCGCGGACCATCTCGCGCTCGGCGCGGAACGGGCTGATAAAGGCGGAGATGACGATCAGCCCGGCATCGCCCATCAGCTTCGCCACCTCGCCCACCCGGCGAATGTTCTCGATCCTGTCGGCCTCGGTGAAGCCCAGATCCTTGTTCAGGCCGTGGCGGACATTGTCCCCGTCGAGCAGGAAAGTGTGCCGGTTCATCCGGTGCAGCTTTTTCTCGACGAGATTGGCGATGGTCGATTTGCCCGAGCCGGATAGGCCGGTAAACCACAGCACGGCGGGCTTCTGGTTCTTGAGGCTGGCATGGGCCTCACGGCTGATGTCGAGCGCTTGCCAATGCACGTTCTGCGCGCGGCGCAGGCTGAAATGAAGCATCCCCGCCGCAACCGTGGCGTTGGTGATCTTGTCGATCAGAATGAAGCCGCCCAGTGTACGGCTCTCAGCATAGGGTTCAAACGTAATCGGCTTGTCAGTGGCAAGTTCCGCCACGCCGATGGCATTCAGTTCCAGCGTCTTGGCTGCAACGTGTTCCATCGAGTTGACGTTGATGGTGTATTTGGGCGCATGGACCGTGGCAGAAACCAACTGCGTGCCAAGCTTGAGCCAGTAGCCGCGCCCGGGGATTAGCGCCTCGTCGGCCATCCACACAAGTGTCGCCTCGAACTGGTCGGCAACTTGCGGCGGGGCATCGGCAGCGGCGATCACATCCCCGCGTGAGCAGTCGATCTCGTCCGCCAGCGTCAGCGTGACCGATTGGCCCGCCACAGCTTCGGCCAGATCGCCATCCTGCATGACGATCCGCGCTACCGTGCTGGTTTTGCCCGAAGGCAGTACCCGTACCGCGTCTCCCGGCTTCACCGTGCCGCTGGCGATAAGCCCGGCAAAGCCCCGGAAATCGAGGTTGGGACGGTTGACCCATTGCACCGGCATCCGAAGCGGGCGCTTCTGATCGAGCGAGGCATCGACTTCGACCGCTTCCAGATGCTCGATCAGGCTGGCCCCGTGATACCACGGCGTGTTTGCGCTGGGGCCGATGATATTGTCACCCTTGAAGCCCGAAATCGGGATTGCGGTGATCCGGTCGATGCCGATGGAGGCGGCGAAGTGCAGATATTCGGCCACAATCTCGTCAAAACGGTCCTGGCTGTAAGCGACCAGGTCCATCTTGTTCACCGCCAGCACGATGTGGCGAATGCCGATGAGGTGCGCCAGAAAGCTGTGCCGCCGGGTCTGGGTTAGTACGCCTTTGCGCGCATCGATCAGGATCACCGCGAGGTCGGCGGTTGACGCGCCAGTGACCATATTGCGGGTATATTGCTCATGCCCCGGGGTATCGGCGACGATGAATTTGCGCTTCTCGGTGGCGAAATACCGGTAGGCAACATCAATGGTGATACCTTGCTCGCGCTCTGCCGCAAGCCCGTCGACCAGCAGCGCAAAATCGATCTCCTGCCCTTGCGTGCCCACTCGCTTGCTATCGGCTTCCAACGCGGCAAGCTGATCCTCGAAGATCATCTTGCTGTCATATAATAGTCGTCCGATCAAAGTCGATTTGCCGTCATCGACGCTACCGCAGGTGATGAAGCGCAGCATCGTCTTGTGCTGGTGCTGGTCGAGATAGGCGTCGATGTCCTCGGCGATGAGCGCTTCGGTGACATAAATGGGGTCGCTGGTGGCGGTATCGGACATCTCAAATCCTCCCCGTACGGGGGAGGATTCTGGTTTGAAGCCGGCCCATCAGAAATATCCCTCCTGCTTCTTTTTCTCCATGCCAGCCCCGCCCGCATCCTTGTCGATGGTGCGGCCCTGGCGTTCGGACGTGGTCGTCAGCAGAGTTTCCTGGATGACTTCAGGCAAAGTCTTGGCGTCGCTTTCGACCGCGCCGGTCAGGGGAAAACAGCCCAGCGTCCTGAACCGGATCGAGCGTTCGGTAATTTCAGGACGGTAGCCCAGAATTTTTTCCAGCCTTTCAATGTCATCCGCCATCAGCAGCTGGCCTTCCCATTCGAAGGTCGGTCGCTTGGCGGCGAAATAGAGAGGGACGATCGGAATGTCGTTCAGCTGGATGTATTGCCATACATCCAGCTCGGTCCAGTTAGAGATCGGGAACACCCTGATGCTCTCGCCCTTGGCTTTTCTGGAGTTGTAGAGGTTCCACAGCTCGGGCCGCTGGTTCTTGGGATCCCAACCGTGGCTGGCGGTGCGGAAGGAGAAGATGCGCTCCTTGGCGCGGCTTTTTTCCTCGTCACGCCGCGCCCCGCCAAAGGCCGCGTCGAAGCCCCATTTATCGAGCGCCTGCTTCAGCCCTTCGGTCTTCCACATATCGGTATGCAGCGGGCCGTGGTCGAACGGGTTGATCCCACGCTTGGTCGCTTCCGGGTTCTGATAGACCAGCAGCTCCATGCCGCTCTCTTTTGCCATGCGCTCGCGCAGTCGGTACATCTCCTGGAATTTCCAGGTGGTATCGACATGCAGCAGCGGAAACGGCGGCGGTGAGGGGTAAAACGCCTTGCGTGCGAGGTGCAGCATAACCGCGCTGTCCTTGCCCACCGAATAGAGCATTACCCGCTTTTCAGTCTCCGCCACCACTTCGCGGATGATGTGGATCGCTTCGGCTTCGAGCCGTTCGAGATGGGTCAGTGCTCTGGCCATGGTTTTTCCGTTACAAGTATTGCGTGCGCCCTGTCAGAGCGAGGTGTGGCAGGCAACCAAGACAATCTTGAGATATGTAACCTCCACCTATTGTCCGCGCTGCGCATCCATCTCGGCAACTTTCAAATGCAGCCACTGGGTGGGACGGACTTAGGCCAGCTCCGGTTCCACCTCGTCCAGCAGCCGATAAAGCGTCGTCCGTCGCCGCAACACCCGCCCCGCCGCAGCCGCCGCCGCCTGCAAATCATCGACGCTGACTTCCTGCCCATGCTCGGCCCCGGCGGCCCGGCTGATGCTCTCGTTCATCAGCACGCCGCCAAGATCGTTCGCCCCCGCCGCCAGCACCGCCGCCGCACCCGGCACGCCGAGCTTCACCCAGGAGCACTGGATCGAATCGATCCGGCCATAAAGCGCGATCCGCGCCACCGCATGCATCATCAGCGCCTCGCGCCAGCTTGGGCCTTTGCGCGATTGGCCCCGCCGGTACATCGGCGCTTCCATGTGCACCATAGGGAGCGGCACGAACTCGGTGAAGCCGCCGGTTTCGCCCTGCAAATGCCGCAGCGCCAAAAGGTGCCTCGCCCAGTGTTCGGGGCGTTCGAGATGGCCGTACATGATGGTCGAGGTCGTCGGCAGGCCGATCCGATGGGCATCGCGCACCACGGCGAGCCATTCTGCGGTGGTCTGCTTGTCCGGGCAGATCTGGCGGCGGATCTTGTCGTCGAGAATTTCGGCCGAGGTGCCCGGCAGCGAGCCCAGCCCGTCGTCCTTGAGGCGCCGGAGGTAGTCGATGTTGGTCATCCCCAGAGTTTGCGCACCCTGCGATATTTCCAGCGGTGAGAAGGCGTGGATATGGAGGTCCGGGCAGGCCGATTTCACCGCGCGGACGATGCTCGAATAGGTGTCGCCAGTGTAACTCGGATGGATACCGCCCTGCAGGCACACTTCCGTAGCGCCCTTGGCGACGGCTTCCCGCGCGCGGCTCGCGATTTCCTCAAGGTCGAGATTATAGGCTTTATCGCGAAAACCGCCTTTGCTCGAGCTTTTTGAGAAGGCGCAGAACGAACAGGCGTAGGTGCAGATGTTGGTGTAGTTGATGTTGCGGTTGATGACATAGGTGACCTCGTCGCCCCGAGTTTCACACCGCAATCCGTCCGCCACCTCCACCACCGCCTGCGCCGCCGCGCCGCGCGTAGCGAACAGGGCGCCGATCTCGCCCTCGGACAATTCGAAGCCATTGGCCGCGCGGTCCAGAATGCGGTGCAGCTGCGGCGCAACCGGGCCTTCATAACGGCGGCCCAGCGGCATCGACGGCGTTCCCGGTGCCCGTTCGGCAATCCCGGGGCTCCAGCGGCTATCGCGCGCCAGTCCTTCGGCATCGGACAGCTTGAGCACATGGGGGCGCATTTTCGCGTCGATCCAGCTGGAATCGTCGGTGGCGACGAAGCGCGGGTAGATTGTCAGCCGCTCGACCAGCGGACGGCCGGCCTTCGCACAGATCGCCTCCAGCAGGTCCACTTCCGGCCAAGGCGCCTCGGGATTGACATGATCGAGCGTCACCGGCGAGATGCCGCCCCAGTCGTCGATCCCGGCGCCGATCAGCTCGACCAGCCGCTCGCCGTTGAGGTTGGGCGGCACCTGCACCGATACGTCGTCCGGCAAAATGATCCGCGCGGCGGCGACGGTGCGAAGAAAGTCAGCCTCCGCAGCCTCCGGCGCTCCGGCCATTTTGGTGCCGGGCTTGGGGCAGAAGTTCTGGACGATGACTTCCTGCAGATGCCCGTGGGCCAGTTGCAACTCGCGCAGCGCGATCAGCGATTCGATGCGCTCTTCCGCCGTCTCGCCGATGCCGATGAGGATGCCGCTGGTCATCGGCATGCGCGCGCGGCCGGCTGCTTGCAGCGAGGCGATGCGGACGGCCGGAAGTTTGTCGGGCGAGCCGTAATGCGCCCCGTCCTTTTCGCACAGGCGCTGCGACGTGCTTTCCAGCATCAGCCCGGCGGAAGCGGCGAAAGGGCGTAGCATGCGGTAGTCGGATTCGCTCAGCACCCCGGCGTTGACGTGTGGCAACAGGCCGGTCTCGCTGAGCACCAGTTCGGCGCAATGGCGGACATAATCGATGGTGCGGACGAAGCCGCGCTCCTCGAGCCATTCCTGGGCGACGCCATAACGCCGTTCGGGCGCGTCCCCCAAAGTGAACAGCGCTTCCTTGCAGCCGGCGGCGGCGCCGGCGCGAGCGATCTCCAGCACCTCTTCCGGCGTCAGAAATGGCGCGGACAGCTGCGAGGGGGTGGTTGCGAAGCTACAGTAATGGCAGACATCGGCGCATAGGCGCGTCAGCGGAATGAATACCTTGGGCGAATACGTCATTCGCGCAAGTCCCCCTATCCCGCCCCGCGCATCGCGCCGGTCGCGCGCTTCGGCCAGAATCTCGGCCAGCGGGGACGTGAGCAGTCTGGTAATCAATGCTCTGTCAGCAGGAGCCATGTCTCAACCTGTATTTATGCCGGCCGCCGACAGTGCGTCGCGCGCCAGCCCTCTGCGGTCCTCGGCTGTGCACATGACTGTTGCACTTACCGTGACCGAAACTCCCATCTCACGCAAGCCCTTGGCGTCACCGGCATCGCAGTGGTCGATCAGGATATGGTCCAGCAGCCCGGAATAATGCGCCGCGATGGACCGGTTGTCGCAGGCCTGACCAAGCTCGCCGAGGAGCTTGGCGAGCGGGCCTTTGAGCGCCTTGCCGCCGACCAGCGGGGAGACGGCGATAAACGGCACTTCCCGCGCGGTCAGCGCCGCGCACACACCGTCAACCGCGAGGATCGGATCGACGCTGAGGAAGGGATTGGACGGGCAGACAATCACCGCCGCCAGATCGTCGCGTTCCAACGCCCTGGCCAGTCCCGGCGAGGGCACCGCGCCCGGGGTGCCGGCAAAGCGGAT
>JANMCD010000058.1:0-11193 GCA_031360905.1 Novosphingobium sp. | reverse complement strand
TGACCTTCAGGCCGAAGCCAGTCAGCTTGTCATCCCACACGAAGATGTCCTTCGCGCCGGGAGCCGTCGCGTCCACCGTGTTTTTGCTGATCCTACGTTTCGCCATGTGATTGCTAGCCCACGTTTCAGCAATCACGCTAGCATGGGTAAGCGTGAACATCAATGGAACACCGTGGATAGAACACAACAGAAATGCTGGCATAACTGGCGCGAGTCGCGCGGGCCGCTGCGATGCGCCCTTCTAATTTGGGAGCAGAGGGTCGCAGGTTCGAATCCTGTCTCCCCGACCATTATATCGGTGACCTTTAAGGCACTGATATAATTTCTAAAAATTGACCATTTTCAGCCTGTGCAGGAACTGTGCAGAACTTTTTGTGGTTTACCTGGAATGTGGGTTACGTGAGGCCGTCGCATTCGCGTTCTTTTGGTAGACTGCAGAAAGTGACTCGGGCACCTAGAGGCGTGGACACCAAGTTAAGGTGATTTAGAACGCCAAGAGGCGCGAGAAATCCTTCCCAATGTTCGCCGTTTAGAAAAACGATTGAGGCCCGCGCAGCTGCCACACGTTCAGGTGGGCAGCAGCGATGGCATTTGGTTGCACCGGATCGCTCCGAACTCCGTTGCCACGTCCGGGGACACCATCATCTACTAACCTAGAGCGCATGGTCCTCGCGGATTGGCACCGGGGTTCATATGTTCGTTTTGCACGCATTCCAAGGACGGCGCAGATGCAAAGTGGATCTGTTCACGGTAGCACTGATCTGGTCCTTGGCTTGCCTCTTTTCTGCCACGCCCTTGCTCGCCGCCGGGAGAACATTGACGGCAAAATACGTAAGCGACTCTTTGACGGCTAATTGTATCAACACGCTTGCCGAGGATCGCGCTCTTCATGAGCGGGATATTCAGATTGCCGACGACAATCATCGGCAGATCGAAGAGGCATCCGAGCAAAAACTGGCCGCGGCGAAAGCCAGGGTGAGTGCCGCGATTGCTCGGAACGCGCAATTACGCCAAGCCACGGATCGTGAACGCGCCCTGCGCCTACAGGCCGGGCAGGAGCTCGCGGCGGCGCGCGACGCCAGCCAATGACTTCGCGGCCGAGCGCGCGAACAGAGGCCTTCAATTCAAGGCGATGGTATCGGCATTCCGCAACGAGATATCCCGGATCGCTGAAAACGCATCGCCGGAAAAGAGAGAATTGCTGCAGCGCTTCAGCGAAGGCGACAGCAGCGCCTTCGCCGCTCTCGACGCGATCGCCTCCGCCAACATGGCCGCCCGAAACGCCGCCAACGGAGCCGACCTGCGCTTGATGGCCAACCTGGCCGTCGAACTCTATTATCGCGGTGAGACATCGGTCGCCGACGTGACGGCAAGGTTCGAGCGCGCGATTTCAGAAGATCCGATCGACGTTGGCGCGCGCCTGAGCCATTGCCTCTTCCAGTCTCGTGCCTTGTATAAATACGGGCCCGACCAAATACAGCAGCTGCAACCTGCCAACGCCACGTGCCGGGCGCAGCTTTCGACCGTCGGCGAAGCGGATCGGATACCTTTCTACAAGCTGCTTGTGATCAACGACGAGGCGATGGACCGGTATGACGACGAATTGTCGACGCATGCCGAAGCGCGCGCATTGCTCGACCGGATGATCGCCGGCGACAATCCCGCCGCCGATCTCCTCGATTCCATCTTCTATTTCGCTTCCGATGCGGCGAGCGCAGCCAAAAGTAAGGAAAGGCTGCGGCTGCGATCCACTCGCTCGACCGAAACGCTAACCCGTGAACAGCGAAAGGAACGGCAGCGTCAGGTAGAGAACGCGACGGCCGCTCTGGCCGCGCCCTATCTCAAGCAGGCTCTCGTGCAGGTTGAAGCCCTGCGTGCGAGAATCGGCTCCACGCCTAGCTTCGCACCGCGCTATCGAGCGGCGCTTGAGCAATTTGGAAACGCGAATGCCGATGACAATGACAATGACTTTATTGCGCGCGCAGCATACGAGTTGATGCTTCGATCCGCATCGGCGGAACTTGCCAAGAGCCCGGGCGATGACGACGCGATCGAGGCTTTCGGCAATTCGCTTGAGTTGCTCGGGGACTTCCGCATCACCGACACCGCCGAGCGGCAGGCAACGCAACGCCAGGCGGTCGCCGTCTGGCGAGACGCGCTGGCCCGCGATCCGCAAAGCCGTCGCTGGAAAGTGCACCTTGCCAGAGGCCTGATCGAACTGACCAGCGTCGTGGGAGATCTCAATCCGGGGGAACAGATCGCGGCTAGTGCGGAAGCGGTCGCACTCCGCCAGGCCGTATCCAGCGCGGCGCCGGACAATCGGGATGACAAGGCTCACCTCGGAGAGGCGCTCGAATCGCACGGTTCGAATTTGAGCGATGCTTCGAGATTTGAGGAGGCGAAGGTCGCGTACAACGAAGCTCTGGGGATTTTTCGTGGTCTTGCAGCGCACTTTCCTGATGAGGGAGCCTATCGCGAAAACGTTGAGTCCTGCTTGCAGTCGCTTCAAGACTTGGAGCAAATATCGACTATCGACGATGTTCGGGTCGTGGAGCCATGAAAGAGACCTTACGCGCCCTAACCCGATGGACCAGAGCGCGGCTCGCGCGGTCCTGGCGCTCCTTTAGCGAGCCGGCGGGCGGACCGGCAGGTCGGCTGCGGCGGCGTGTGCTGATTGTGGCGACCGTGGTCACGGCGCTGACCGGCCTGGTTTCCTTTCCAGAGAAGGTAGCTTCCGGAGCCGCGGCGAGGCTGGGATCCCGGGGTTGCCGTCGGACGTCCAACGTGAGACCTACGAAACGCTCCCCAAAGGGGATTGCAATGCGCTGGACGACTATCGCAAGCGATTTCCCAAAAGCCCCTTCGATGAGAAAATCCAACGTCGTATGTTGTTCAAGCGTGAGATATTCAGCGACAATTGGACTGCACGGGCCGAACGTCGCGCCCCCCGCTACGTGTCGGCACAGATGACTGCGTTTGATAGTGAAAAGGCGGCGATCGACGACGCCCGAAGCCACGCGATGGCGAGTGCGAAAAGGGAGTGCAGCGGGGATAACGATCTCAGACGCTTCGTCAGTGCCACGATCGATGAAGCGGTGCCCGCGTGCCGGGCCAACACCGTCGGCCATATTTACGCCCTGCATTACGAAGTCATCTGCATGGTTCAGACGCGCGAGATCACTGACGTCTGCGGCTAGAGGGCGCTTACAAACTTGCGCCTCCAAGAGCGAATAGAGACGATGTTGATGTTTCCGGGAGGCTATCACAGAGTAGCCAGCCAATGCTCATTGTTCGAACACTCGACCTTACGCGCAAATGGGGCGCAGCGATGCCGTGGACCGATCTCAAATCCACGCGCCGCGTGCTCAAAGGTGCCATGCGTTCGTCGATCCGACCGAAGCCGACGATCGCGGGATTTGCATGCGGATGCCGCACCATGTGCCAGAATGAAGGGTGGCCGCTAAATAGGGCGCGTTGAGCCACTAGCTGGTGATCGACTCGTCCTGTCAGTAAGCGTGTTCTGGAGGCCGCCTGTCTATGAGTTCAACCGTTTTGCGTAGGCGGCTTGTCCGGCGGCGCGGCGGTTGGCGATGGCGGCGACCCGGCGTTTTGTGACGAGTTCGTCGATGGTCTCGGGGTGATAGGTGCCGCCGTAACCGCCTGCGTACCACTCGACCAGTTCGGCATGATCGTCATGTTTGGGATCGGCGATGGCGTCGAGGAAGTTCTCGAACCCGGGTGTACCGCCACTGTCTTCGGGCGGACAGCGCCGAGCGCCGTCGATGTAGCGTGGGTATTTGGTGTCGGGCTGGCCTGGCCCGACGGCTTCGATGACGATGGTATGGTGCCAGTTGTCGCCCATGTCATAGGTGTAATCGAGCTGGCGGGTGCCGCGATCGATCAGCGTCATGAGCTTGGTGTTCTTAGCAGCAGTGACATCGGGCCATTCGCGATCAGGCAGACCGTAGCGCCGTTCGTCGGCTTCGAACTCCCAGAGATGGTAATCCTGCCAGCCCATCGCCGCTTGGATGATGTCGTGCACCATCTTGAGGCTGGCCTCGACGGGGACATCGACGACCCGCCATATCTCGGGATCGGTGTCGGACAGGGTGATGCGCAGGCGGGCGATAGTCTCGGTCATGCTGCCAGTCTGGCACGCTCTTCGGTCGCTTTCCAGTTCCATGGCATGAGTTCATCCCAGCGCGACGCGGGCCAGTCGGCTGCAATTTTGGCGATGACATCGGCGATGTATGCCTGTGGTTCGACGCCGTTCATTTTGCAGGTCTCGATGGCGGTAGCTGAGTCGATCTTGCGGCCGACGACATGGTAGCTGAGCAACGCCACCAGTTGATCCTTGTTCTCGGGCTTAAGCAGATTTTCGACAGTGCCTGCCGGCAGCGTCGCGAAAGCTGCGTCGTTCGGAGCAAAGACGGTCAGCGGTCCTTCACCCGACAAGACCCCGACTAGGCCGACCGCATTCGCGGCTGCGAGCAATGTCTTGAACGTGCCGGCGCTTTGCGCGGTTTCGACTATGTCGCCTGCGTAGACTGGTTGGGCAAGGGTGAGCGAGGCGGCGACGGCCGCTGCAAATGTTAGAAGCTTCATGTTGATCATCCGGAGTTTGGTTTTCGGCACCATGCCGAAGCCGCACTTCGATACGCGGGCAGGCCCCGGATGGATCACAATCAGGCAGCGATCGGCGGTATCGCCTGATACCCGTGTCTAATCGAATCTTTTCTAGATTCCTAAGTGATCCAGCCTCCCATTCTTGGCGTTTCCAAATTGACCCGGCAGAAAGTTGACGCGGGCCAACGACGGCGATGAGTAATAGGCGATGGCTTACATAACCTCCTATATTGCAGCGCTGCTGACTTTTGTCGTGGCTGACATTGCGTGGCTGGGCGTCATGTCGAGCCGACTATACAAGCCAACGCTGGACGACATTCTGCTGGACAGGTTCAGCGTACTGCCGGCCGCGGTGTTTTATTTACTCTACCCGATCGGCCTGGTTATCTTTGCGATCGCTCCTGCGCTAAGAGGCGGAAACCTTTTGACCGCCGTGCAGATGGGCGCGCTGTTTGGCTTGTTCACTTACGGGACCTACGATCTGACCAATCAGGCGACGCTGCGCAGTTGGACCACCAGTCTGACAATAGTCGATGTTGCGTGGGGTACTGTGCTGGGGGCAATGACCGCGGCTTCCGCCTATTGGGTGACAACCAGGTTTGTCGCCTGAATCAGCGGCCCATCGGCCACGGGAAGAAGGGCGATGTCCGGCGCTGGTAGGTCTCGAAAGATTTGCCGCGGGTGCGCAGCATATGAGCTTCGAGCGGCGGAATGCCGGAAACACGCGTCAGCAGCCAATAGATGCACAAGGGAGCGAGCACTGCCCCATAGCCAAACGGATAATTGCCGCCGAGGTCGATGGCCAGAAGCGGATAGCTTAGCCAGCAAAGCCACTCGAAGAAATAGTTCGGGTGACGCGACCAATGCCACAGACCCACGTCGCAGACCTTTCCGCCGTTCGCCGGCGACCGCTTGAAGCCTCGCAACTGCGCATCGGCTATCGCCTCTCCGGCGATTCCGGTCAGGAACACCAGGAACGCCGCAACGTCCTGGGGCCGGAGCAGTTCCGCGGGATTGCGCGCGGCGAACATAACGCAGATAGCCAGGAACAATCCTACAAGAGCTTGTGACTGCAGGTGCCCGAACAGTCGCGATGGAGACTTGGAACCCCATTGCCTGATCATGTCCCTATAGCGTGGATCGTCGTCCGCCTTTAGGGTGCGCATAAAGATGTGCCCTCCCAGACGTAGTGACCAAGTGCCGGCAAAGGCCGCCACCAGCCAGCTGCGGGCATTGGGACCCGCCAATTCGTGCGTGGGCACTAGCGCCAGAAAACAGGTTACGGTGCCGGTCCCAAACGTCCAAAACACGTCGATCCAGCCAGAGTTTCCGGTACTGCGCTGGACACTCCAGGCGCAGGTCATGACTGCCGCCAAGGCCATGCCCGCAAGCACGAGAGATGCGGCGACTGTCACCGCTTCGCCTCAGATTGAAATGAACGGCTGAATGAGGTGACCGATGAAGCCCTTCAGTTTTAGCTCGCCCTGCATGGCGACCAAACTGATGCACTCGCCTTCGGGTCCGATCGCTATTTCATGGTTGGTCTGGGAATCGCCGAAATCGAAATCGCCCGGGCCATAGCGCGCGCCGTCATGGCTGAAGCTGCCTGACAGAACACAGGTCATCTCAAAGCCGGTGTGATAGTGCGGCAGCATCTTCACCCCGGACTTCGAGCGCAGCAGAAAGACCCGCGTATCGCCCCGATCCGATAGAGCAATCCGCCTCAGCTCCACATTCGGCGCAACCCGCTTCCAGTCCCCTGCTGGTAGCCTGCGCACGAAGGGGGGCAAGCCTGGCATGTCACAATATGTGTCCCCGCGCGGATCCGAGGGGGCGGTTATGGGTTCGTCCAACCGGGCCTCGAGGCGGATCAATGCATCGTCGGCCATCGCCGACGGCGGCAGCTCGCTAAGCACCGACCCGCCAAGCGTTTCCATTCCGTGCACCCAGTCGCGGCATTCGCCGCACTGAAGGAGATGGGTCGCAAGCGCGACGTGCTGGCCCTGATCAAGCGTGCCCGCCGAATAGGCGAAAAGGTGTTCGTCCGAGGGATGGTGCCGGATAGTCATGAGGGCTCACTCAACAGGCTGCGCAGCTTGACCATAGCCAACCGCAATCGCGATTTCACCGTGCCAAGCGGGATATCAAGGACACTGGCAATCTCAGCGTGCGCCCGCTCCTGGTAGAAAAACAGTTCGATGACCCGTTGCTGGTCGTCAGGCAGCTCGCCCAAGGCGCGGCGGATCCGCGCGCCGGTTTGCTGCGCGGCCAACACCTCATCCGCCAGGGGGGCGTCATCGAACAGGAATTCGCTCTCGATATCCGAAGCACCTTCCAGCACGCCCCGTCGCTCGCGGCGAAGGGCGTCGATGCGTAGATTCCTTGCGATGGTAAACAGCCACGCCTCGAAGCCGGAACTGGCCGGATTGTACAAATCGGACTTTCGCCAGACACGCAGCATGGTCTCCTGCGCCAGGTTGTCGGCTTCGCCTTCGCTTGCCCCGGAGCGGCGCATGAAGGTTTTCACCCGGGGTGCGAAATAGCCGAACAGGGCGGCAAAGGCAGCGCGGTCGCGCCGCAAGGCCACCGCTTCGATCAAGTGCTCCCAGTTCGCCGGTTTGCCGAGATGCCGGGCTCTAACGGACATGGGGGCCACCGGCAGCTGAGAGGTAGCAAGCTGCCGGCGAAGCCGCTCCCGGCGGGGATGGGGAAAAGGCGGCGCGGCGCTTTGGCGCGCGATTTCGCAGACAACTTCCATGTAACCTCAGACGCATGGCACCGCCGATTGGATCACTCGCCGGTGATCCAAAATGCGGCGCGCTCCGTTGAACGTAAAAAATTGGAAATTCCTCGATATGCCGGAATACATTCGCCTCAGAATTGCGGTGGTCGGCACCGGCATATCCGGCCTGTCGGCGGCATGGCTGCTGAGCCGCCGGCATGACGTTACACTATACGAGCAAGCGGATCGAGTGGGCGGACATTCGAACACCATCCACGTCACCATTGGTGGCCGGATCATTCCTGTCGATACCGGTTTCATCGTGTTCAACCGGGCGACTTATCCCAATCTAACAGCGCTGTTCACGCATCTGAACGTTCCCACCCAGCTATCCGATATGTCCTTCGCGGCCTCGCTGGATGGCGGCAGTTTCGAATACGCTGGCGGAACCGGGTTACCGGGTCTGTTTGCCCAAAAAACGAATATCGTCAGGCCGCGCTTCGTCGCGATGTTGGCAGGTATCCGCAAATTCTACCGTGAAGCATTGCGCGACTCTATGGACCAGCGTTTTGAAGGCATGACCCTTGGAGACTATCTCGAGGCGGGCGCTTACAGCCAGGCGTTCCGCGACGATCACCTGCTCCCGATGGCGAGCGCGATATGGTCGGCGACACCGCAGGAGATGCTCTCCTTCCCGGCGCTGACCTTCATTCGCTTTCATGCCAATCACGGACTGCTGCAAATCCTCGGACGTCCGACCTGGGAAACTGTTACCGGCGGCAGTATCGCCTATATCCGCCGCCTGATCGACGACTTCGCCGGCGTGGTCAGGCTCGACACTGCGGTGCTGGGCATCAGGCGGCTCGGCGATTGCGTCGAGATTTGCGATGCGCGGGGCGGCGCCGGTCGGTTCGACCATGTCGTCATGGCCAACCATGCCGATCAGGCGCTCGCTGCGATCGAAGATCCCACGCCGGAAGAGACAAAGCTGCTTGGCGCGTTCCGCTATCAACGCAATCTTTCGGTGCTGCATTCCGACGTGCGCTTCATGCCGAAGCGACGCGCTGCGTGGGCGAGCTGGAACTATATCGGCGACGGGGAGCCGGTCGGGAGCGCCGGCTGCTTCACTTACTGGATGAACCGGCTCCAGAAGTTAGAAGGTGAAACGCCGCTGTTCGTCACGCTCAATCCCAAGACGCCGCCTATCCCGGAAATGCTGCATTACAGCGAAAGCTACGACCATCCGCTGCTCGACGCCGCCGCGATCGCTGCCCAGCGCCAGCTATGGCAACTTCAGGGCGCACGGCGAACCTGGTTTTGCGGCGCCTACTTCGGCGCTGGTTTTCACGAAGACGGATTGCAAGCGGGCCTGGCGGTAGCCGAGGAACTGGGAGGCGTGCGGCGTCCGTGGCGGGTTGCGGACGAATCCGGCCGTATCGCCCTTGCCCGGCCTGGGGCGGCCCCGGCCGAATCGGAAATGGCGCTGTGAACCAAAGTTCGGCCATCTATGCTGGCTCGGTGATGCACCGGCGGCTCACGCCGCGCCTCCACCGCTTCCGGTATCGCGGGTTCTGGCTGCTGGTCGATCTCGACGAACTAAACCGGTTGCCCGCGCGGCTCAAACTGTTCTCCCACAATCGCTTCAATATCTTCAGCCTCTATGACCGCGACCACGGCGACGGCAGCGGTACAGCGCTGCGCGCGCAAATCGAGCGCAAGTTATCGCAGGCCGGACTGTCCTGCTCCGGTGGCCAAATCCGCCTACTCTGCATGCCGCGCATGTTCGGCTACAGCTTCAACCCGCTGAGCATCTATTTCTGCGCGCATCCGGACGGCACGCCCGCAGCGATCGTTTATGAGGTGCACAACACCTTCGGCGAACGCCACAGCTATGTGCTTGCGCTGACGGACATCGATGACATCCGTCATTCCTGCGACAAGGCATTCTATGTTTCGCCGTTCCTCGACATGGACTTGCGTTACGACTTTGCCGTGAGCCAGCCGGATGAGCGGCTGACGGTGTCGATCCGAGCGAGCAAGCAAGGCGCGCCGGTGATGATTGTCTGCCTTGCCGCAAAGCGCCGCGAACTGACGGATCCTTCACTTCTTCGCTTGCTCGTCACCATGCCTGCCTTCACCTTCAAGGTAACGGTGGCAATCCATTGGGAGGCGCTGCGTCTATTGTGCAAGGGCTTACGCATCCGCCAGCGTGTCTCGCCTTCCGATCGGGCACCGGAACCTTCTCCCGCGACTGCAACGGATTGAAATATATGCGTACCGCACACCCGCCGCGAAGGCCGCTTCCTGCCAGTATTCGGCGGCTTTCTCTGCGGAGTAAGGCGCCAGTCCGGTCATCAGCTCGAACTGCACGGGTCGCCGGCATTTCGGTCGTTAATCCGGCCTAACGTCATCGCCGGACTGACGGTCTGCAGCCTGTCACCCTCAACCTGGCTCAACCGAGACCGACTGGGAATTCATAAACACCGGGCCATAAGCCGTGAGAAAAGCAACATCGGCGGCGTCGCGGCCAATACCAATTTTGGCCATCGCGCCTTCCTTTGCCATGCCCGTCGCATCGACGAGGTGCCATTCCCCGCCGACGAACACTTCCGCCACGGCGTGAAAATCCTGCGGCTCGACACCCAGCGCATAGACGCTTGCGATACGGGCGGGGATGCCGGAGGCGCGCGCAAGGGAAATCAGTACATGAGCATAATCGCGGCAGATTCCTTGCCGACGAACGAATGTCTCGAGCGCAGTTGTTTCCGACGAGCTCACTCCGGGCACATAGCTGAAATGTTGCTGGATCCAGTCGCGCATGGCGATGACCAGCGCGCCACCCTCAAGGCTACCGAACTCGTCGATCACGAAAGACACGAACTGATCGGATGGGCAATAACGCGACGCCATCAGATATTGCACAGTCTCTCCCGGCAGCAGATGAGGCGGCACCCTACCAAGCCCCAGGCAGTCATCGAGGATGCGGTTGACGACGACGGTCGAGCGATAGTCGACGGTAATACGACCTTGCACGCGGAGCCAGATCCGCTCGCCGATCATGTCCTGAGCGGGCACCCGAGCGAAGTGCTGGCAGTCTGAGACATGGATATGCGCTTTCTCGATCAGCTGCTCTGGGATCGCCGCAGCTTCGAGCTGAAGCAGAACATCAGTCGGCGCGGCGAAGTCGTAGTCGAGCAGGGCAGCGATCGAGAGTCTCATAAGGGCGCCAATCCGTGGCAGCGCCGCAGTCACATCGCCTGCGATCCCGATAGCCCTGGAGGACATAGAGCGAATTTTGTTGCACTGCAACAAGCATGGCGGTTCAACAACACAATGAAGCCCCACGTAAGCGGTCAGTCCGCCTAAGGGCTCCCAGGCGGATAATCGGACGCTATCCTGCCACCATAATTTTGGCCAACATCGCGGCATTCAACCGAGATGACGATAGCCGCCGGCCTAGCGATCAATGAACCCAGCCGAGCGCAGCCGGAATCAAGGTGCTGATGAACGCTGCGGCACTCGCGCGGTAGGCATCGCGCACCGCCGGCGCCATGCGATCCCAGTTGGCGTACATCTGCGTCATCCGGCGATTGGGGCGGAAGCGGCGCTCGTGCCGGGCGAGGAAGTCCCAGTAGAGCGCATTGAACGGGCAGGCGTCCGGCCCCCGGTCTTCTGCTTCACGTCGTAGCGGCAGCGCGCGCAATGGTCCGACATGCGGTTGATATAGGCTCCGCCGCCGGCATAGGGCTTTGTCGCCAGGCGGCCGCCATCGGCGTGCTGGCTCATGCCCATCACATTGGGCAGTTCGACCCATTCATAGGCGTCGACGTAGACCACCAGAAACC
>JANMCD010000057.1:0-2403 GCA_031360905.1 Novosphingobium sp. | reverse complement strand
CGTTTCTGTATCCGTGAACACCAACCGGACGCCGCTGATGGACAGGATGATCAAGGCGGGCACTCAACTCGGCCTTCCCGAAGTTCATGACACCAACACGCCGCGCCAGGAAGGGATCGGCTATGTCAACGCAACCATCCGAGCGGGCCGCAGGTGGAGTGCGGCGCGCGCCTTCCTGGATTCGGCCCGCAATCGGCCAAACCTCAAGATCATCACCAACATAGCCGTGGATCGCATTCTCTTCGAAGAACGGCGGGCCACCGGGGTCGACTGCCGCCAATCGGGTCAATCCATTCAGTACCGGGCAGGACGTGAAATCATTCTTTCGGCAGGAACATTAGAATCACCGAAGCTGTTGCAACTATCGGGTATCGGGCCAGAGCCGCTGCTGAAGGAACTGGGCATACAAGTTGTCCAGAACAGCCCGGACGTGGGGGAGAACCTCCGCGAGCATCTGGTGTTCCGCATACAGTACAGGCTGAAAGGCGATCCCGGGCAAAATCGCGATCATATGGGATTGCGCTTGCTCATGCACACAGCCCGCTATTTCCTGACCAGGAAGGGCATCATGTCAGCGCCGCCTTACGACGTCACTGGCTTCGTTCGGGTGCGGAAATCCGCCACCCGACCCGACGCCCAGATTTTCATTGGCGGCGTATCCATGGATCTGGCGGCTGCGAAGGAGCAGTTCACCGTCAAGGTCAGCATGGAAAAGGAACCAGGCGCCTCCATCATCGGATATGGATTGCGGCCGCGGAGCAAAGGCCGCGTGCACATCACCTCCGCAGATCCGGCTGCCCCGCTCAACATCAACGCAAATTATCTGACGGACCCGGTCGACCGCGAAGTGGCTGTCGGTATCGTGCGATATATGCGTGAGTTGCTCGATCAACCCGCGGCGCGTGATGTTATCGACGGGGAGACTTTTCCGGGAACCCATATAAAGTCCGACGAAGACATTCTCGAGGCATATCGAACGATGGGGGGCCCCGGATACCATGCAGTGGGAACGTGCCGCATGGGTATGGACGAGGACAGTGTCGTGGATGAGCGCCTGCGGGTGCGCGGCGTAACCGGGCTGCGTGTGGCGGATGTCTCGATCTTCCCAACGATGGTTTCTGGTAATACCAACGGACCGGCGATGGTGGCCGGTTGGCGCGCCGCTGACATGATCGTGGAGGACTCGCTCAAAAACGCCTTGCCATCTGCCTGATCTCCAGCATGGCAACTATATCAGAATCTCATTAAGCTATGGCCTCCAGAGAAATGGAATGCCGGCCAGCGAATGCTATGACGCTTTGTCGATCTGGCGTTGACGGAGAGCATCGACCGCTTGGGCGACATCGTCCGTTTCAAACGACACTTCCTCAAATGCATGTGACAGGTCGAACTGGGGTCCGGCCGCCCGAAGCCACCCGTTGAAGGCATATTTGGTCCGGCGCAGCGCAGCGGCCGGCATTCGGGCGAGTTTTTCGGCCGCTTCCAGCGCCACCTGACCAAGCTCTGCCCAATCGACCGCTTTCGAGACCAGTCCGATCCGTTCAGCCTCTTCGCCGCTTAAAGGCATGTCCATCATCACATGATATTTGGCCTTCGCCAGACCGCATAGCAGGGGCCAAACCAGCACTGCATGATCGCCGGCAGCCAGGCCTATCCGGACATGGCCATCGATCAGGCGCGCGTCCTTGGCGACAATCGAAATATCTGCCAGCAGACCGACCGCCAATCCCCCCCCCACAATCGAGCCCTGCATGGCGGAGACGATCGGCTTTCCACAGTTGATCATGTTATATACCAAGCGCTGGGCCTCGCGCATGGTCCGACGGCGCTGATCGCGGTTTTCCAACATGCCGACCACCAGATCCAGTTCGCCGCCGACGCAGAAGTCGCTGCCCTCGCCGCAGACAAGGATTGAACGCACATCATCGTCTTCGTCGATATCCAGCCAAATATCCGAAATCTGTCGATGAACGGCGTCGTTCATGGCATTTCGCTGTTCGGGCCGGTTGAAGGCGACTTTCAGCACACCGGGTGCCGCCCAATCGACTTTGAGCGCATCAAAGCGGCTGTAATTCTTGTTCACCGTCTACTGTCCTGCCTGTGTTTGCGCGCTTGCTCCAATCACAGCGTCTTTATCAAGCGCCCTGATTTCCTCATCCGTGAAGTCCCAGTCTCGCAATACATCCCAAGTGTCGCTTCCGGGGACTGGCGGGGGCCGCCGGACCAGGGCGGGCGTGCGACTGAAGCGCGGCGCGGGCGCCGGTTGGGTCACGCCATCCACATTCACGAAACCGCCGCGCTTTTTCTGGTGCGGATGTTCGACGGCCTCCGCAACAGTCAAGACCGGCGCGAAGCAGGCCTCCACACCTTCGAACAGCCCGCACCACTCATCGCGCGTCTTGG
>JANMCD010000036.1:0-2224 GCA_031360905.1 Novosphingobium sp. | reverse complement strand
GCCTGGACGGCGGGGCTATCCGAAATGGCGAAGTCTTTCACCCAATCCTCCCCGGCACGGGGAGGTGGCGCGAAGCGACGGAGGGGTCCCGCCAATCGTCACGCGCGGCGCTAGAGGAGAGGTGGGACCCCTCCGACAGGTCTTCGACCTGCCACCTCCCCGTTCCGGGGAGGATTTCCGTCACGCATCTGCCTTTCGCGCCCCATGCACCGCGTCCGCCAGCGCCTGCGTCATGTCGCGCACCGGGCCGGCAGCATTGGCGCCATGCTGCGCCACCAGATCGACCAGCGCCGAGCCGACAACCACCGCGTCCGCCACCCTGGCAATCGCTGCCGCCTGCTCCGGTGTGCGCACGCCAAAGCCCACTGCGACCGGCAAATCCGTCGCCGCTTTCAGCCGCGCAACCGCATCCTCGATCGAACCCAGTGCCGCCTGCTGCTTGCCGGTAATCCCCGCCACCGAGACGTAATAAAGGAAACCTGAAGTGTTCTTGAGGATCGCCGGAAGCCGCGCTTCGTCGGAAGTCGGCGTAGCGAGCCGGATCGGCGAGATGCCCGCCGCGCGCAGCGATGGCCCGAGCTCCTGGTCCTCTTCAGGCGGAATATCGACGCAGATCACGCCATCGACCCCGGCGTTCCTGCATTCATCGGCGAACCACTCCGGGCCGCGCGTGCACATCGGATTGGCATAGCCCATGAGCACCAGCGGCATGTCCGGATGCCGGGCTCGAAAATCTTTGGCGATGCGGAAAATATCTGCCGTCCGCGTTCCCGCGCCGAGCGAGCGCAAATTCGCCGCCTGGATCGCCGGGCCGTCGGCCATCGGATCGGTGAACGGCATCCCCAGCTCGATCACATCCGCGCCGCCTTCGACGAGAGCGTCGAGGATCGCGGGGGTGGCATCTGGGTTAGGATCGCCAGCAGTGATGAAGGTGACGAGCGCGGGATGGGGTTTTGCGAAAGCGGCGGAGAGGCGGGTTATCAATGGTCGCCCCCCTCGTTCGACGAGTCTAACAAGCTTGAGCCGCACCACGGGCAATAAGCGATCTCGATGAATGATTGCCCGCCGTCATGAACTATCAAACCATAGGCTCTGCTTCGTTCCGAAAGAGCAATTAGGCAATCAGGGCAGTCAAACCGGTCTGCGTGAAGGTCGCAGGAGTTCTCAACATTCGAGCGCATCATCTCGCAACAATGGGCGCTCATATCTCCACCCCCAGGTGCTCCGCAACGGTGAAAATATCCTTGTCCCCCCGCCCGCACAGGTTCGCCAGGATAATCGCGTCCTTCGGCATCGTCGGAGCAACCTTCGCTACCGCCGCGATGGCATGGCTCGGCTCCAGCGCCGGGATGATGCCTTCGGTGCGGCAGAGCAGCTGGAAGGCTTCCAGCGCCTCGCTATCGGTCACCGAAGTGTAATCGACGCGGCCGATATCTTTCAGCCAGCTGTGCTCGGGACCGATGCCGGGATAATCCAGGCCGGCACTAATCGAATGCGCCTCGGCGATCTGGCCGTCCTCGTCCTGCAGCAGATAGGTCTTGTTGCCGTGAAGGATGCCGGGACGCCCGCCGGCAAGGCTGGCCGCATGCTGCTTGTCGAGCCCATGGCCCGCCGCCTCGACGCCAAGCATCTTCACCGACGGATCGTCGAGGAACGGATGGAACAGGCCGATGGAATTCGAGCCCCCGCCGATCGCCGCCACCAGCAGGTCGGGCAGGCGGCCGATGCGCGTCAGCATCTGTTCGCGTGCCTCGCGGCCGATCACGCTCTGGAAATCGCGGACGAGCTCCGGGTAGGGATGCGGACCGGCGGCGGTGCCGATGATGTAGAAGGTGTCGTGGACGTTGGCCACCCAGTCGCGCAGTGCCTCGTTCATCGCATCTTTCAGCGTATTGGCGCCGCTGGTCACCGGGATCACCTCGGCGCCAAGCAGCTTCATGCGGAACACGTTGGGCTGCTGGCGCGCGACATCCTTGGCGCCCATGTAGATCACACACGGCAGGCCAAAGCGCGCGGCAACGGTGGCGGTGGCGACGCCGTGCTGGCCGGCACCGGTCTCGGCGATGATCCGGGTCTTGCCCATGCGGATCGCCAGCAGGATCTGGCCGACGCAATTGTTGATCTTGTGCGCGCCGGTGTGGTTGAGCTCGTCGCGCTTGAACCACACCTGCGCCCCGCCCAGTTCTTGGGTCAGACGCGGCGCGAAATAGAGCGGGCTGGGGCG
>JANMCD010000017.1:0-9863 GCA_031360905.1 Novosphingobium sp. | reverse complement strand
GCCACCATTCCGGCCGAATATATCCTGCTGCGCCACTATCTCGGGGAACCCGTCGATGCGGTGCTGGAAGCGAGGATCGCCACCTATCTGCGCCGCCGCCAGTCACCCGAACATGATGGCTGGCCGCTCTATCACGATGGTTCGTTCGACATCAGCGCGACGATCAAGGCCTATTACGCGCTGAAAATGATCGGCGATGCACCCGATGCCCCGCACATGGCCCGCGCCCGCGCTGCGATCCTCGGGGCCGGCGGCGCTGAGGCGGGCAATGTTTTCACCCGCATCCAGCTCGCCCTGTTCGGCGCCGGCCCGTGGGAGAAAGTGCCGACGATCCCGCCCGAACTGATACTGGCGCCGCGCTGGTTCCCCATTCACCTGTCCAAGATCGCCTATTGGGCGCGCACCGTGGTGGTGCCGCTGCTCGTGCTGTGTGCCCTGAGGCCCCGCGCACGCAATCCTAGGGGCGTGTTGGTCGACGAGCTGTTCTGCGGCCGCAAAGCGAAGCTTAGCAGCCAGGCGGACCACATCGACCGCTGGTGGAAGCTGGGGTTCGATACGCTCGACGTGGTGCTCAAACAGGGTGACAGGCTCTGGCCCAAGCGGCTGCGCCAGCGCGCGATTTCGCTCTGCGCGGCCTGGGTGACCGAGCGATTGAACGGCGAGGACGGGCTCGGCGCGATCTATCCCGCAATGGCCAACAGCTTGATGATGTACGATGCGCTGGGCTATCCGCCAGACCATCCGGCGCGCACGATCGCGCGGAAATCCGTCGATAATTTGCTTATCGTGACCGACGACGAGACCTATTGCCAGCCCTGCGTCTCACCGGTCTGGGATACCGCACTTGCCGCCCATGCCATGCTCGAAGTTGGCAGCGAAGCGGCGGTGGAACGCGCCCACCGCGCGCTCGACTGGCTGCGGCCGCGGCAAGTGCTCGATGTCGCAGGGGACTGGGCCGACCAGCGCCCCGATGTCCGGCCAGGCGGCTGGGCCTTCCAGTACAACAACGACTACTATCCGGATCTCGACGATACCGCTGTCGTCGTCATGGCGATGGACCGCGCGGCGGGACGACGGGGCGGGGCGGACGACGAGGCCATCGCCCGCGCCCGCGAATGGATCTCCGGCCTGCAATGCGACGATGGCGGCTGGGGCGCGTTCGATGCGGATAACGACAAGGAATATCTGAACAATCTGCCCTTCGCCGATCACGGCGCGCTGCTCGATCCGCCGACTGCCGATGTCACTGCCCGCTGCGTCTCGATGCTGGCCCAGCTCGGCGAGCCGCTCGATTCGCCCCGGATGCGCGCGGCGCTCGCCTGGCTGGAAAAGGAACAGGAGCCGGAAGGCAGCTGGTTTGGCCGCTGGGGGGTCAATTACATCTATGGCACCTGGTCGGTGCTTTGTGCGCTCTCGCGGGCCGGGGTGGAGGGCTCTCATGTGATGATGGCGCGGGCTGCGGCCTGGCTCGAGGCGGTCCAGAATGCCGATGGCGGCTGGGGCGAAAGCTGCGAGTCCTATGCTCTGGACCGCAAGGGCCATAAGCCTGCACCTTCCAACGCTTCGCAGACAGCCTGGGCGGTGCTCGGGCTGATGGCGGCGGGCCCGGCTTCCTCGCCGGCAGTGGAGCGCGGCATCGCCTGGCTGATCGCCCATCAGGCCGACGACGGATTGTGGGGGCAGGATGCCTATACCGGCGGCGGTTTCCCGCGGGTGTTCTACCTGCGCTACCACGGCTATCCCTGCTATTTCCCGCTCTGGGCGCTGGCCCGCTACCGCAACGTCAATCAGGCCAATTCAGGTGAAATCGCTTGGGGGATGTGAGGCCCGTCCTCGTCGTCACCGGCACAAGGCGCGAAGGCGCGGTGCTGGACGAGGGGGCCGGCATCAAGATTATTGCCGGGGGGGGGGATGCGGAGTTCCTGGCTCGGGAATTGGCGCGGGAGGCCAAGGGCGCGGCGGGATGCATCAGCTTCGGAATGTGCGGCGCGCTTGATCCGGCCTTGCGGATCGGCGATTGGGTGATTGGCGCAATCCTTGTCGGGAGGAGAGAAATGGCCTGCGACCCTCGCTGGATCGCCTCCCTATCCTCCAGCCTGCCCGCGGCCCGCGTTGGCCCGATCTACGCCGATGGCCACCTGATCACCAATGCCCCAGACAAGGCGTCGCTGCATCGCGAGACCGGCGCTCTCGCCGCCGACATGGAAAGCCACATCGCCGCGCGTGCCGCTGCCGAGGCCGGCCTGCCGTTCGCAATCTTGCGCTGCGTCTCGGATGAAGCCGACGCGAATTTGCCGCCGGCGATTGCCGTGGCGATGCGCCCGGGGGGAGGGTTGGCGCTTGGCGCGGCGTTCAGCTCAATCATGAAACAGCCGTCACAACTGCCCGGTTTGATCTCCAGTATAGCGGATTTTCGCCAAGCTTACGCAGCACTCGCAACCGGGGTGAGGGCAGTCGGTCTGTGCCTCGGCTGCGATCGGCGCTGATCAGGCCGCCCGCGTCGCCCGGCGATAGGCTTCGGGATCCTGCACCCGAATACGCTCGACTTCCCGGTCGACCTGACTGGCATGAACCTCCACCGCCGGGCGCTGCTTTGAAAGGTCGATATCCGGCGCCATCGGTCCTTCCGTCCGCACCCCGCCCAGTGCAACTTTGAGGAATTCCACTGGCCGGCGCATCGAATCCGCCGCTGCCGTGCCCTCAAAACCGCAATGGACCATGCAATCCGCGCATTTCTCGTATTTACCGACGCCGTAATCCTCCCAGTCGGTGTCTTCCATCAGCTCGCGGAAGCTGGCGACATAGCCCTCGCCGACCAGATAGCACGGCTTCTGCCAGCCGAAGACGGTGCGCAGCGGCATCGACCAGGGGGTGCATGCATAGCTGCGGTTGCCCGCGAGGAAATCGAGGAACAGCGGCGAATTGGTGAATTTCCACGCCTTGCCGCCTCTACCAAGGCGAAACAGATCCCGGAATAGGGTCTTGGTGCGCTCGCGATTGAGGAAATGCTGCTGATCGGGCGCGCGCTCATAGGCATAGCCGGGCGAGATCGTCGTCTCGACGCCCAGCGCGGCCATCTCGTCAAGGAAGGTTGCCAGACGTACCGGGTCCGCTCCATCGAACACGGTGCAGTTGATCTGGGTACGGAAGCCCTTGCTGAGCGCCAGCTTGATCGCTTCCATCGCTGTTTCATAGACCCCGTCCTGGCAGACCGAGGCATCGTGCATCTGCCGGTCGCCATCGAGATGGACCGACCAGGTGAAATTGGGCGAGGGCTTGTAGTCGTCGATTTTCTTCTTCAGCAGCAAGGCGTTGGTGCACAAGATGACAAATTTCTTGCGCGCAATGAAGCCTTTGACGATGTGCGGCATGTCACGGTGCAACAATGGCTCGCCGCCCGCGATCGACACCGCCGGCGCGCCGCATTCCTCGATTGCCGCCATGCATTCGTCGAAGGACAGCCGCCGGTTGAGGATGGCATCGGGATAATCGATCTTACCGCAGCCCTTGCAGGCGAGATTGCAGCGCAGCAGCGGCTCCAGCATCAGCACCAGCGGATAGCGGCCGCCTTTGATCTGGTTGCGGACGGCGTGGGCGCCGATGCGGAGAACCTGTGTCAGGGGAAGGGTCATCGTGACAATTGTCTTCCTGTTGCCACGCCGCCATTCGGGCAGCAGAAGCTTGCTGAGGCTTGGGCAGGCCCCCCTGCCAGTTTGATCGGGGCATGCCCTTGACCGAATTCCGGCAGAATTTCAATCGTCCAAATCGAGCGACACCACTTTTGCCGGCTGGGACCATACTCTCTTGGCGGTTCAGTCAGTAGATCGCCGCGTTCATCCGCACTACAGGCGACCAGTTCTAAACAAGCCAGCCAAACTGGATGGAGCACCATGAAAAGCACCCTCTTAGCCCCGATAAGCCTAGCGCTTGCCCTCGTATCGCCCCCGGCGCTGGCGCAGGTCGCCGATCCCGCGACCGGTTCCGTGCAGGTGCTTCAATTCGGCCTGCTGGAAATCATGCGCGCCGGAAGCGGAGCGGGGCAAGCGGGCCGGGCGCGGCTGATCGCTCCGGCAATAGACCGCGCTTTCGACATTCCGTTGATGACCCGGCTCGCCGTTGGCCCGGCCTGGACGGGAATCCCCAGCCCGCAACAGGCGGAGCTGGTCGCCGCCTTCCGGTCGCTGACGGTCGCGCAGCACGCCAAGAATTTTGACAGTTTCTCGGGCGAGCGCTTCGCCATCGCGGGGACTGAGACCAGGGGCACCGACAAACTCGTGCGAACATCGCTTATCAGTCCCGGCGGTTCATCCGAGGCGCTGCATTACCGGCTTCGGCAGAGCGGCGGAAGCTGGAAGATCATCGATGTCTATTACCGCAACGCGATCAGCCAGTTGGCGACCCGGCGCTCCGATTTCGCCCGCGTGCTCAAGATTGGCGGTGCCCCGGCACTGATCACCCACCTCAACCGTCTGGCGGCCAAGCCGAGCTGAGCTTCAGCGCTTCGGCCGCGGCGGACCCTTGGCGCCGGTAAAATAGCGCAGGTTAAAGCGGATCGATGCGTCGGTCCCGGCATGGCTGAACACCGCATCGCGCCATTTCGGCGGGCTGAACGTGATTCTGGCATTGCGAGAAAAGCCGACGCCTTCCTTGGGTATGCCAAACATGCCGCGATCGATATCGCCATTCGCGTTCTCATCATGAAATGCTTGCGCGGCATAGTCGCCGGGAGGCACATTGGGCACGATGACCCGCGTCGTCCCTGCCTGCGCCAATGCTTCGCCGTGATGGATGCAGCCGTCCTCGAGAAAGCGGTTCTGCGGGCAGATATCGACAAGCACGCGGCCCCGCGCCGAGCGGACATTGCCGACATCGACAGTGATCGAACTAGCGGAGGCCTGCGCCAAGGCGAGGGCTATCAGGATGCTCATGATCGGTCGATTTTACCTTGCACTGGGCCGGTACTAAGCCGCGAACGACAGGATGGTCGAGGCAGCGATAGCCGGTTCCAGTAAAACCGACGATGAACGGTCGTCCTTCAGTTGTCCCCAACCACGAAGGCCAGGCCCGCGGATTTCCCGTCGCTCCACCGAACCTCAGCCGGAATCAGGGTGCCGTCCTCAAGTTCGACGACGAGCGAAGTGGCATTGGCAATGCCGGGAAGCGCATCCCCCATCAATCCGCCAGGCGATATGTTCTGGATGGCGAACGGGTGGGGCGATCCGTCGATATGAAGGGCGATAACGCGTCCTTCGGTGGCGATCCGTTCCTCTCGCCGCCGTTCCCTGCCCTTGGCTGACGCTTTGCCGCCCGCGATGACATGCAGCGCGACTGCCCTTCGGCCCGCCGGATCGAAGCCCGCCTGATGGGCTTCGTTCATCGGCAAGGCGGTCCCGCAAATGCCGCATTCGGCGGTCACCCGGCCGACATACCATTGCGACTGACCGCAACCAGGACAGCGGTTGACCTCGCCGCGCCAGAACAGAACCTGATAACCCCGCGCCGACAGGTCGAGCGCGAACGTCTTCTTCGATGCCGGGGCAGCACGAGCACTCATCGGACGACTCGCTTTTGGTTGTCATTTCGCGGGCGAGGGCCATGGTTAGCATCGGATTGATTGCCAATGCTTTAACGGGCGGCAGCCAGACGCGAAGGTCGGCCGCCCCCATTGCGAAAGGTTGGTGGAAAATGGCGGACAGGGTGGGATTCGAACCCACGGTGAGCTTGCACCCACGGCGGTTTTCAAGACCGCTGCATTCGACCACTCTGCCACCTGTCCCACTTGCGCGAGGCGACATGCGGCTAGCGCGGTGAGGCGGTTTTGTCACCCGTGTTCGTATTGCCCACATCGGCATTCTGGCATGGGCTGCGATTATGGCCTGTGTCTGGCCGGATCGGTCGTGTTGCGGCATTGATGGGTCAAGGCGGCTCAATTCAGCCCGCAGGCCATTCCCGAATCGCCCTGCCTATGCGAAACCTCGCCGATGAACCGCTCGCGCCGCCTGTGGATGGCTGTCCTGTTTGCCTGTGCCGCGGCCAGCCCGCAATCGGCTCTCCGCGCCCAAAGCAGCTCTGAAGCGGGATTTCAGGGCTATCTGCAACTGCTGGCCGCCCGGGCTCGCGCTGAGGGGGTGAGCGAGGCGACGATCCTGCGAATGACCCAGGGGCTTTCGCTCAACTGGCGCGTGATCGAACTCGACCGCGCGCAGCCCGCCACCTCGCCAGTACCGCCGCCGGTCGCGCCTTATCTTCGCGAACATGTCGACGCCGCCCGGATCCAGGGCGGGCGCAGCATGTATATTCAGGTGGCCGGCACCGCTGCGGCGATCGAGCGCCAATATGGCGTTCCCGCCAGCATCATGCTCGCGATCTGGGGGCATGAAACCAATTACGGCAGCTATACCGGCAATTTCGACCTGGCGCGCTCGCTGGCGACACTGGCCTATGAGGGCCGCCGCCGCGAATTGTTCGCCGGCGAATTCATCGCGCTGCTCAAGATGGCCGACCGGGGCGTGCCGCGCGAGCGAATGCTGGGCAGCTGGGCCGGGGCCTTCGGCAATCCGCAGTTCCTGCCGAGCGTCTACCTGCGCACCGCGGTCGATGCCGATGGCGACGGCATGCGCGACATCTGGTCGAGCCGCACCGACACCCTCGCCTCGATTGCCAACTATTTCCGCGATGCCGGCTGGCGGACGGGAGAGCCGTGGGGGGTGCGGGCCAGAGTCCCGGACAGTTTGAACCGCATGGCGGTAATGTCCCGCGCGCAATCGCCGACCTGCACCCGGGTTCACGCGCGGCATTCCGTATGGAAACCGGTGTCCGAATGGCGTGGACTGGGCGTCGTGCCCCAGCGGGCGATCGACGATTCAACGCTGGCGGCGCTGTTCGAACCCGATGGACCGGGTACGCCAGCCTTCCTTTTAACCGGGAATTATAAGGTTATCCTGCAATATAACTGTTCGAACTACTACGCGCTATCCGTGGGGTTGCTTGCAGATGAAATTGCCCGTTAACCAGGTGCTGCCGCTCGCGGTGCTTGTCCTTCTTTCTGGTTGCATCGGCGGTGGCCACGGCGGTGAGGCGGCGCTTGAGCCCATCGCCCGCAGTGGGCCGGCAGCGGATTATCCGGTGGTGATCGGCGCGCCGTTCACCGTCGAGGCCATAGTTTACACGCCCACTGATGCCCTGAATTATGATGCGGTCGGACAGGCGGTTATCGCCCCCGACGGCGGCGCGGCAGTGTCAATCGGCCACAAGACCCTGCCCCTGCCCAGCTATGCGGAAGTGACCGCATTGAACAGCGGCAAGACCATCCTTGTGCGCGTCGAACGGCGCGGTCCGATGCGCAATGACCGCCTGGTGGAACTCTCGCCGGGCGCTGCCGCTCAGCTCGGGGCAGAGGCGCAGGAAAGCGCCGCGATTCGCATTCGCCGCGTCAATCCGCCTGAAGTCGAGCGCGCCCTGCTGCGCAGCGGCCAGCGCGCGCCCGAGCGGATGGATACGCCGCAGTCGCTGCTCTCGGTGCTGAAGCGCAAGCTCGATCCGCAGGCTATCGCGCCAGCTGTGACGACGCCGGTGGCCATACCGGCGTCAGGCGGGGAAGCCGCGGTTTCGGCGCCTCCGCTCATCAAACCTGTGACAGTGCCACTTTCGCCCCCCAAGCCGCTCGCTACGCCAGTGGCGAAACCATCCGCGCAACTCTTGCCGAACCCAACTGCGCCAGGAGCGGCTGGTAGTACATTGTTCGTGCAGATCGGCACCTTTGCAAAGCAGCAGAATGCCGCTTCAGCTGCAGTCAGGCTGGGCGGAAAGGTGCGGCCTGCCGGGAAGCTGGCTCGCGTTGTGCTCGGTCCCTTTGCCAGCCGCGCTGCGGCCGAAGCGGCGCTGGCGAAGGCCAGGGCAGCGGGCTATAGCGACGCGCGAATCCAGCGCGCCGACTGACCCGGTCACTCCGCCGCGCCGGGAATTTCGCCGGCCGTAGGGAGTTGGGCTTGAAGCATAAGTTACTCGCGTTGGTGGCGGCTCTTGGCGGGGCGGCGATAACCTTGCCGCTAGGGGCCGCACCTGCAGCTCCCCTGCCGCCGCCCGAACTCGAGGCAATCCCGGTGGCGCTGCTGTTCGATGTCGGATCGGGCCAGCCGCTCTACGCCAAGAACGAGAAGCTGCGCTTCCTGCCGGCGTCGGTCACCAAGGTGATGACCGCCTATTTGGCGTTTGAACTGATTGCGCAGGGAAAGCTCCAAACCTGGCAGCGCTACAGGGTCAATCCGAAGACTTTCGCGCAATGGCAAGGTCAGGGTTCCACCATGAACCTTGGCCGGGACGAGAGCGTCAGCGTCGATGCACTGCTGCAGGGCCTGACAACGATTTCCGCAAACGATGCCGCCGTTGTCCTGGCGGAGGGTTTTGCCGGCAGTGTGCCGGTATGGTGCGCGCTGATGAACGCGGAGGCCTGGCGGCTGGGTATGAGCGACAGCCATTTCAATACGCCCAATGGGTGGCCGGACGAGGGCGCGACCTATGTCAGTGCCGACGATCTGGTGAAGCTGGGCGAAGCACTGGTGACCCGGCATCCAGAGCTCTACCACCGCTATTTCGGCAAGAAGTCGATGACCTGGAACGGCTTTACCGCGAATAATCACGATCCCAATATCGGCGTCGTCGAAGGCGCGGATGGAATGAAGACCGGATTTACCCGGGAAGCGGGTTACAATTATCTCGGCTCCGCGCAGCGCGGCGGGCGGAGGCTCTTTATGGTGCTGGCCAAGGCGCAGAACGGGCGTGAGCGCAAGGCGGCCTCACGGGCGCTGATCGAGTGGGGTTTCACCGCGTGGGATGCCCGTCCCTTGTTTGCGCCAGGAAAGCTGGTCGGCGCGGCGCGGGTTCAGGGCGGCGATGCCCGGGAGGTCGGTCTCATCGCGCTGTTCGCAATCCATTCCGTCGCGCCGCGCGGGGTATCGCAGCCCGTCTCGCTGCGGATCGTCTACAGCGGGCCGATTGCTGCCCCGATCACCATAGGCGCGCGGATTGCCGAGCTGGAAATCGCCTCCGCCGGTCAGATTCCCCGGCGAGTGCCGCTGTTTGCCGCCAGCTCGATAGGCAAGGCCAGCCTGTTCGACCGGCTGGTCAACGGGCTTGCCGGACTTTGGACATGATCCAGGGTCGCTTCATCGCCTTCGAAGGCGGGGAAGGGGCCGGCAAGTCGACCCAGTCCCGGCTGTTGGCCGAGGCCCTGCAAGCGCGCGGGATCGATGTAGTCGTCACCCGCGAGCCGGGCGGTACAATTGGCGCGGAAGCGATCCGCGCACTGCTGCTGGGGGTGGACGGCGATGGCTGGAACCCGCGCGCCGAGGCCCTGCTGTTCGCTGCGGCAAGGGCCGATCATGTTGAACGGGTGATCCGGCCAGCGCTGGTGGCGGGCCAATGGGTGATCTGCGACCGCTACGTCGATTCGAGCCGGGCCTATCAGGGCGGCGGTAGCGGTCTGACGGATGAGGAGATCATGGAGGTGCACCGGATCGGCACCTGCGGACTGCTGCCCGACCTGGTCGTGCTGATCGAGGTTCCGCCCGAGGAGGTCGCCGAGCGTCTCGCCCGGCGCGATGCCGGCGAGGCCGACCGTATCGGCGGGCGCGATGCCGCCTATCACGCCAAAGTCGGGCGCGCCTTCGCCAGCATCGCCGAGGCCGAACCACAGCGTTTCGCGCGGATCGATGGCAGCGGGGCGGTGGAGGCGACGCAGACGCTGATCCTCGCCGCCATCCTGCCTTTGCTCGAAACTGCGCCATGACGCTTTCGGGCCATGATGCGGCGTGGCGGGAGTGGCGCGCGGCCCTGGGTTCGGCGCGGATGCATCACGGCTGGAT
>JANMCD010000350.1:0-5219 GCA_031360905.1 Novosphingobium sp. | reverse complement strand
GCCGGGCCGCGAAGCCTATCCGGGCGACGTCTTCTATCTCCATTCACGCCTGCTCGAGCGCGCCGCCAAGATGAACGACGACAACGGCGGCGGATCTTTGACGGCGCTGCCGATCATCGAAACCCAGGCGGGCGACGTCTCCGCCTATATTCCCACCAACGTGATTTCGATCACCGACGGGCAGATCTTCCTGGAAACCGGCTTGTTCTACCAGGGCATCCGCCCGGCGATCAACGTCGGCCTGTCGGTAAGCCGCGTCGGTTCCGCCGCACAGACCAAAGCAATGAAGAAGGTGTCCGGCTCGATCAAGCTGGAGCTGGCGCAGTACCGCGAAATGGCCGCTTTCGCCCAGTTCGGCTCGGACCTCGACGCCTCTACCCAGAAGCTGCTCAACCGCGGTGCGCGGCTGACCGAGCTGCTCAAGCAGGCACAGTTTTCGCCGCTGTCGTTCGAGGAGCAGACTGTGACGATCTTCGCCGGCACCCAGGGCTATCTCGACGGCATCGGGGTCAACCAGGTGACTGACTACGAAACCAAAATGCTCAGCTGGATGCACGCCGAACATGCCGATCTGCTGGGCGATATCCGCAGCAGCAAGGATCTGCCCGACGATTCGCGGGCCAAGCTGGTCGCGGCGCTCGACGCTTTCGGCAAGACATTCGCCTGACCACACCGCACCCGCCCCTTTGAGCGGAACTGGGAAATTTGAATGGCGAACCTCAAGGAACTGAAAGGCCGGATCAACTCGGTCAAATCGACCCAGAAGATCACCAAGGCCAAGCAAATGGTCGCAGCGGCGAAGCTGCGCAAGGCGCAGGCGGCGGCTGAGGCCGCGCGGCCCTATGCCAGCCGCATGGCGGCGGTGATGGCCAGCCTGGCGAGCAAGATTTCGCTCAGCGACGACAGCCCCAGACTGATCGCCGGCACCGGCAAGGACCAGGTCCAGCTGCTGGTTGTCGCCACTTCCGACAAGGGCCTGTGCGGCGCGTTCAATTCGAACATCGTCAAGGCCGCCAAGCTCAAGGCATCGGCGCTTCGGGCCGAGGGCAAGACGGTGCTGTTCTACCTGATCGGCCGCAAGGGCCGAGCCCCGATCACGCGCGAATGGCCCAAGGCGGTCCTCGACAATTTCGACACCACCGATGTGCGCGAGCCTGGCTACGCCGAAGCCGAGAAGATCGCCGCCGAGCTGGTCGCCCTGTATGACGCCGGCAAGTTCGACGTGGCCCATCTGTTCTTTTCGACATTCAAGAACGCGCTCACCCAGAACCCGACCGAACAGCAGATCATCCCCGTCCCCGCCCCCAAGCTGGAAGCGGCAACTGCGGGCGCCGCGGTGGAATATGAGCCCGACGAGGAGGAAGTCCTGGTCGAGCTGCTGCCGCGCTACCTCAAGACCCAGCTGTTCGGCGCGCTGCTCGAAAACCAGGCGTCTGAACAGGGCGCCTCGATGACCGCAATGGACAACGCCACACGCAACGCCGGCGAGCTGATCCAGAAGCTCACCATCCAGTACAACCGCAGCCGCCAGGCCGCGATCACGACTGAGCTGATCGAAATTATTGCTGGCGCGGAAGCGCTGTAGCAACAGACAAAATGGCTTGGCGCGGAAGCGCTCCACACAAGCAAAGGCAAGGAAACGAAAATGGCCACCGCAGCAGTGCTCAACACCCCCGCAAATACCGCTGGCGGCCGGATCAGCCAGGTCATCGGCGCCGTCGTCGATGTCACGTTCGAGGGCGAACTGCCGGCGATCCTCACCGCGCTGGAAACCGATAACAACGGCAACCGCCTGGTACTCGAGGTCGCCCAGCACCTCGGCGAGAACACCGTGCGCACGATTGCCATGGACTCGACCGACGGCCTGACCCGCGGCCAGAGCGTCAGCAGCACCGGTTCGCAGATCACCGTGCCGGTCGGCCCGATGACCTTGGGCCGGATCGTCAACGTCATCGGCGAGCCGATCGACGAGCGCGGCCCCGTCAATACCGACATGCGCATGCCGATCCACGCCGAGGCCCCGCTGTTCGTCGACCAGTCGACCGAAGCGGCGATCCTGGTCACCGGCATCAAGGTGGTCGATCTGCTCGCCCCCTATGCGCGCGGCGGCAAGATCGGCCTGTTCGGCGGCGCCGGCGTCGGCAAGACCGTGCTGATCCAGGAGCTGATCAACAACATCGCCAAGGGCCACGGCGGCGTCTCGGTGTTCGCCGGCGTCGGCGAGCGCACCCGCGAGGGCAACGATCTCTATCACGAATTCCTCGAAGCCGGCGTCATCGCCTCGGACGCCGATGGCAACGCGATCTCCGAAGGCAGCAAGGTGGCACTGGTGTTCGGCCAGATGAACGAGCCTCCCGGCGCCCGCGCCCGGGTCGCGCTGTCGGGCCTGACCATGGCCGAATACTTCCGCGACCAGGAAGGCCAGGACGTGTTGTTCTTCATCGACAACATCTTCCGCTTCACCCAGGCCGGCTCGGAAGTGTCGGCGCTGCTCGGACGCATCCCGTCGGCAGTGGGCTATCAGCCGACGCTGGCGACCGACATGGGCGCGCTGCAAGAACGGATTACCTCGACCAACAAGGGCTCGATCACATCGGTGCAGGCGATTTACGTGCCGGCGGACGATCTTACCGACCCGGCCCCCGCCACCTCGTTCGCGCATTTGGACGCGACAACCACGCTCAACCGCGCGATTTCCGAGCTGGGCATCTACCCTGCGGTCGATCCGCTCGATTCCACCAGCCGCGTGCTCACTCCCGCGGTTGTCGGCCAGGAGCACTACGAAACCGCGCGGCGCGTTCAGGAGACGCTGCAGAAGTACAAGAGCCTGCAGGACATCATCGCCATTCTCGGCATGGATGAGCTTTCCGTAGAAGATAAGGTCACCGTCGCCCGCGCGCGCAAGCTTCAGAAGTTCCTCAGCCAGCCGTTCCACGTCGCCGAGGTGTTTACCGGCATCCCCGGCAAATTCGTCCAGATCGAAGACACCGTGAAGTCGTTCAAGGCGGTGGTCGACGGCGAATACGATCATCTGCCCGAGAACGCCTTCTACATGGTCGGCGGCATCGACGAGGCGGTCGAGAAAGCCAAGAAGCTCGCCGAGGAGGCGTGACGAATCGACCTCAGGCCGGGTTCAGGGGCAAGCGGACCGGCTGATGGCTCAGGGCTTTGCTAATCTGCTAGGGTCGCCGTCTCGCTGGACTTTCCTGCCGAATTTCCTGCGCGCGGGCTATGCCCTGCTGATGAAGCGCGTGTTTGGCCTGTTCCGCCGACCGGTCGTCCGCGATGTTCCCGGGATCGGGCAGATGAAGCTCGATCCCTGGGACCTGATTGATTCGCGCATATTCTTTTTCGACGTCTGGGAGCCTGGGGTCACCCATTTCATGCGGAGCACCTTGCGGCCGGGCGCCGTGGTCGCCGATATTGGCGCCAATATCGGTTACTATACCTTGCTGATGAGCCGGGCCGTCGGTCCGCAGGGCCATGTCTTCGCCGTCGAACCGAGCCCAGAGATCCGGGCTCGTCTCGAAGATGCGCTGGCACGGAACGCGATTACCAACGTCACGGTCATTCCCTACGGGATTTCCGACCGGACGGAACGCCGGGCGTTTACCCTGTCCCGCGCCAATCTCGGGGCCAGCAAGTTCGGCGAACCCAGCGAAGACGGGCTCGAACTGCGCCGCATCGCTGACGTCATTCCGTTGGACATGATACAACGCCTTTCGTTCATTAAGATCGACGTGGAAGGCATGGAATCTGCCGTAATGCCCGATATCCTCTCGCTGTTGCCGACGTTGCCCCGCGAACTGACGATCTGCGCCGAATTGCGCATGAACGAGCCGATGCAGCGGATTGTCGGTCAAATGCAGCAAGCCGGGCTGGAGTGCCTACTGCTGCCGAACCGCTATTCCATGTTCGATTATCTCGGCCATCCGCTCGAGCCCGAGAAAACCAGCAATCCGGGCGCCGGGCAACTAGACCTGGCGTTGATCAGGCGCTAACAGGCCGGCTTTCAGAGGTTGTCATCATGCCCCTTCACTTCGAACTCGTCACCCCCGCCCGCCTGGTCCGCTCGGAGGACGTCTACATGGTCGTCGTTCCCGGCGGCGAGGGCGATTTCGGTGTGCTTGAGGGCCATGCGCCGGTGATGTCGACAATCCGCGATGGCGCCTTGATGGTCTACAAGACCGAAGGCGCGAGCCCTGAGGAAATCCGCATCCAGGGCGGTTTTGCCGAAGTCGGCGACAAGGGGCTCACGGTTCTCGCCGAGCACGTCGAAGGCTGACAAAGCCGCAGCGGTTCTCCCGCATTAACCTCGTTCGCGCTTCCGGCCCAGCGACCCGGCGGTAAGATGCGGCCGGTAATTCTTGCACGCCCCCTCGGCTGACTCCGGGCGCGGCCCGCGCCTGGCCTCGCTTTTCCTAGAAGTTCCGCGGACTGTGCCGGCCCATCGCATTGGCTTCCAGCGCATTAGGAAGTTATCAAAGTTTCAACCCTAACATTCAACGAAGCAAACAGCAGCGAAGCCCGCGGCATCGCCGGCCAGCGCAGGGGAATTAGGTTTAGATGAGCGCATTTGGGCGACGCACCGGGGCAGGCGGAATGGCGGCGGGAGCACGGCCGGCATTCGGCGTGGCACGTCCGATGAAAACCGGGGTCGAATCGGCCGCGCCTTCGCAGGCAGCGGGCACCAGCCAGGGCGGGGAGCAATTCCCGCCGCTGCCAGCTGAAGACCCGGTCAATTCGCAATGGGGCGGTAACGGCGATCAAGGCGATGCCATGTCGCGCCTGGCCGACCGCGCCAACAATGTCGTCGAAGGCCAGCATCATGCCGAAGGCTTCGAGGCATCGGTCCACAAAATCAAGGAGCAGGTGCTGCCGCGCCTGCTCGAACGCGTCGATCCGGAGGCCGCGGCAACGCTGACCAAGGACGAGCTGTCCGAGGAATTCCGCCCGATTATCCTGGAAGTGCTGGCCGAGCTCAAAGTCACGCTCAACCGGCGCGAGCAATTCGCGCTGGAAAAGGTGCTGATCGACGAACTGCTCGGATTCGGGCCGCTCGAGGAACTACTCAGCGATCCCGACATCACCGATATCATGGTCAACGGCCCGGACCAGACCTACATCGAAAAGAAGGGCAAGCTGCAGCTCGCCCCGATCCGCTTCCGCGATGAGCAGCATCTGTTCCAGATCGCCCAGCGCATCGTCAACATGGTCGG
>JANMCD010000349.1:0-9519 GCA_031360905.1 Novosphingobium sp. | reverse complement strand
CGATCGGACCTTTGGTCATTGCGCCTTGCAATTCCCCTCCCGCTTACGGGAGGGGCTGGGAGTGGGTGCGTGGGCAGACAGAAACCCCCACTGTAGCCTGGGCGTGCTTACCCACCCCTAGCCCGTCCCGCAAGCGGGAGGGGAATTGCAAGGCGCAATGACCAAAGGTCCGAACGACAGACTCACCCCCGCCACCCGCCTTGTCACAGCGGGCCGGCGTGCGGAATGGACCGGGACGGCGACTGCACCCGGCGTTGCAGTCAACCCGCCGGTTTGGCGCGCCAGCACCTTCCTGTATGCCAATACGCAAGCGTTGGAGGCCGGACCCCGGACCAACCAGGACGGCCGCTTTTTCTACGGCCGCCGCGGCACGCCGACGCAGTGGGCGCTGGCCGAAGCGCTGACCGAGCTGGAGCCGGGTGCGGGTGGAACCATGCTGTACCCCTCCGGCGTCGCCGCCATCGCCGGATCGCTGCTTGCCGTACTTCGGCCAGGCGATGTGCTGCTGATGACCGACAATGCCTATGACCCGAGCCGGTCGCTGGGGCTCGGGTTTCTCAGCGATTTCGGTGTGGAGACGCGGTTTTTTGACCCGCTCGATATCGCCGGTTTCGAGGCGGCGATCTGCGAGCGATCCCGCGCGGTGCTGCTCGAATCGCCGGGCAGCCTGACCATGGAAGTGCAGGACGTGCCGGCGCTGGCCGCCATCGCGCGGGCGCGCGGCATGGTCTCGATCCTAGACAACACCTGGGCGACACCGCTCGGCTTTCCCGCTCTGGCGCGCGGCTGCGACATTGCGGTGATGTCGCTGACCAAACATGTCGGCGGTCATTCCGACCTGATGATGGGCAGTGCTTCGGCCAGGCCAGAGTTCTACGCCAAGCTCCGCAAGACCGCACAGGCGCTCGGCCAGGTGGTTTCGCCGGACGATGCCGCCCTTGCCCTGCGCGGGCTGCGGACGCTTGGCGTGCGACTTGAGCGCGCGGCGGCGAGCGCCCTGAGGATCGCCGGCTGGTTGCAGTCACGGCCGGAAGTGGCGGCCGTGATGTGCCCGCTGCTGCCCGGTTCGCCCGGACATGCGCTGTGGAGCCGCGATTTCACCGGGGGCTGCGGCTTGTTCAGCTTTGTACTCAAGGGCCGCGATGCTGCGGCGCGGGCGCGCTTCGTCGATGCCCTGACGCTGTTCGGCATCGGCTACAGCTGGGGCGGATTCGAGAGCCTGGTGATACCGATCGATCCCGCCGCCTACCGCGCGGTGACCCCCTGGCCCTTCCCCGCGCTCGGCAGCACCGATCGCTTCGGCCTCCGCCTGTCGATCGGACTCGAAGATCCGGCCGACCTGATCGCCGATCTGGCGCAAGCTTTTTCCGCGATGGAGGCCGGATGAATTTTCCAGCAGACTGGGCCAGGCTTGTCCGGCAGCTTGACAGCATCGGCTTCGATTACGGCAACGCCCGGATTTCGCTCTATCACGCCGGGTTGGTGCTGTTCGTGCTGGCGATGGTCTACCTTGTCGGACGGTTTGTCAGCCGCTTCGTGCGGCACATGTTCCGCCGGAGCACCCGGCTCGATCCGACCCAGCGGCTGCTGGGCGAAAAGCTGGTCAGCATCGCGGTGTGGACCATATCGATCCTGATTGGCATCGATGTGCTCGGCATCGACCTGACCGCGCTGGCGGTGTTTTCCGGCGCCTTTGGCCTTGCCATCGGTTTCGGCCTGCAGAAGACCTTCGGCAATCTGCTCGCTGGCATCATTCTGCTGATGGACCGCTCGATCAAGCCGGGCGACGTGATCGCGGTAACCAGCGCTGGCGGTGGCGCGAGCACCGGCACGGTCGGACAGGTCAAGCGGATCGGCCTGCGTGCGGTTTCGGTGACCACCCGCGACAAGGTCGAATTCCTGATTCCGAACGAAAACCTGATGGTCAATCAGGTTGAGAACTGGTCCTACAGTTCGCGCGATGTGCGGGTGAAGGTGCCGGTGGGCGTCGCCTACGGCACCGACATCGATCTCGCCGAGCGCTTGATCCTGCAGGCGGTGCGCGAAACGCCGCGCGTACTCCCCCTTCCCGCACCGGCAGTGTGGCTCAGCGCCTTCGGCGACAATGCCATCTTGTTCGAAATTCAGATTTGGATCGACGACCCCGAAGAAGGCATCGGCAATGTCCGTTCGGATGTGCTCAAGCGGCTGTGGCATCTGCTGCGCGAGAATAATGTGCAGATTCCCTATCCGCAGAGCGACGTCCACATCAAGGAGTGGCCGGAGCTGCCCCGGACTGCGACAGAATGACAGGGCAAGCAATAATTTTCCTAACCCGCCGCAAAGGCAATTTGACTGGCAAATCTACCGTTTCGCCGCCATCTGCACCAGCATGACATATTCTTCCCCCGCGTCCGGCCCCGATGCTGGCCCAACCCCCGGCAAAGTCTGGCTGGTCGGCGCCGGCCCCGGCGATCCCGATTTGCTGACGCTGCGCGCCGCGCGGCTGATCATGAATGCAAAGATTATCGTCCACGACGGGCTGGTCGATCCGGCGATCCTTGCCATGGCGCGGCCCGGTGCGCAGCTGGTTTCAGTCGCCAAGCGCCGTTCGCGGCACACCATGCCGCAGGATGCAATCAACGCACTGCTGATCGCCGAGGCGCTCGCTGGCCATGACGTTCTGCGGCTGAAGGGGGGCGATCCGTTCGTCTTCGGGCGCGGCGGCGAAGAGGCTGAGGCCTGCCGTGCTGCCGGGGTGCCTGTCGAAGTAGTGCCCGGGATCAGCGCGGCACTCGGTGCAGCTGCGGCGGCGCAAATCCCCCTCACCCATCGCAATTCCGCCAGCATTGTCAGCTTCGTGGCCGGGCAGTGCAAGGGATTGACCGAGCAGGACTGGTCGGGCCTGGCCGGCAAGGGCCGTTCGCTGGTGATCTACATGGGCGTGGCGACCGCCGAGGCCATCGCCGAAAAGCTGATCGCCGACGGCCTCGCCCCCGCCACGCCCGTGGCCGTGATCGAGAACGCGACCCGCGCCAGGATGCGCGTACTGCGCGCGCCGCTGGCGGGCCTGGCCGAGCTGGTCGCGCGCCAGCGGGTGAAAAGCCCGGCGGTGATTATCGTCGGCGAAGTCGCGGGCGAGGCGGAAGTGCAATTGCGCGCATTGGCGCGGGAAGTGGTGCAATGAAAATTTTGACCGGCAATGATCTGAAGAGCGGCGCGGTCGTCTGGTGGGACGGCAGAAGCTGGTCGCTCCATGTCGAGGACGCGGTCGACGCCGGCGCCGATGCCGATTCGGTCCTCGCAACCGAGCAGGCCGCCCGCCGTGTCAACGCCGCCTATGCGATCGATGGCGAGCGCACCGGCGGCACTGTGCGCCCCGCCCATATCAAGGACCGCATTCGCGCGCTCGGCCCGACCGTGCGCCCCGACCTGACATTGAAGCCGGCCGATCCCAATGCCGGTCAGTGGGTGATCTGATGTACCGATATGACCAATACGACCAGGCCATGGTCGACACCCGCGTCGCCGAATTCCGCGACCAGACCCGCCGGCGGATCGAAGGCCATCTGACCGAGGACCAGTTCAAGCCGCTCAGGCTGATGAACGGGCTCTACTTGCAGCTGCATGCCTATATGCTGCGCGTCGCCGTTCCTTACGGTACGCTCAATTCGGCGCAGATGCGCATGCTGGGCGACATCGCCGACAAATACGATCGCGGCTACGGCCATTTCACCACCCGGCAGAACATCCAGTACAACTGGATCAAGCTGGACGAAGCGCCCGATATCCTTGCCGATCTCGCCTCGGTCGAGATGCATGCGATCCAGACCAGCGGCAATTGCATCCGCAATATCAGTTCAGACCAGTATGCCGGGGCAGCGGCCGACGAAGTCGTCGATCCGCGCCCCTATGCCGAGCTTCTGCGCCAGTGGTCGAGCTTCCACCCGGAATTCCTCGCCCTGCCGCGCAAGTTCAAGATCGCGGTGATCGCCAGCGATACCGACCGCGCAGCAATGCGGCTGCATGACATCGGCATCCAGATCGTGCGCAATGCGGCCGGTGAGATCGGCGCGGCGTTCTACGCCGGCGGCGGCATGGGCCGCACGCCGATGATCGCGCCGCTGGTCCGCGATTTTGTGCCGCTGGACCAGATGGTGACCTATTCCGAGGCCTGCCTGCGCGTTTACAACCGCTACGGACGCCGCGACAACAAGTTCAAGGCGCGGATCAAGATCCTGGTCCACGAACTCGGCCGCGACGAATATGTCCGTCAGGTCGAGGCGGAATTCGCCCATCTGCTCGGCCAGGGTATCGAGCCGCCGGCAGCCGAACTCGCACGGATCGAGACCTTCTTCGCCGACCCGCCCTTCGCCGCCGACGCGCCTGACGCAATCGACCGTTCCGATCCCGACTTCGCGCTGTGGGTCGACCGCAACTGCCACCCCCACAAGCAGCCGGGCTATATCATCGCGACGATCAGCCTGAAGCCGGTCGGCGGCATTCCCGGCGACGCTTCGGCCGACCAGATCCGCCTGATGGCCGATCTCGCCCGCGACCACAGCTTCGACGAGCTGCGGGTGACCCACGCGCAGAACATCGTCCTGCCCCATGTCCGCAAGGGCGATCTCTACGCGCTGTGGCAGCAGCTTGATGCGGCGGGGCTTTCGACCGCGAACCTCGATCAGATCGGCGACATCATCGCCTGCCCGGGGCTCGACTATTGCAGCCTCGCCAATGCCCGCTCGATCCCGCTGGCGCAGAAGCTTTCGCAGCGCTTCGCCGATCCGGCGAGGGCTGGCGATATCGGCGAGCTGAAGCTCAAGATTTCGGGCTGCATCAACGCCTGCGGCCATCACCACGCCGGCCACATCGGCATCCTCGGCGTCGACAAGCGCGGGCTGGAAAATTACCAGCTCCTGCTCGGCGGCTGCGAAGGGGCGGATACCTCGCTCGGCCAGATCACCGGGCCAGGGTTTGACGAGGACGGCATTGTCAATGCCGTGGAAAAGGCCACCGACGTCTACCGCGCGCAGCGCCAGGATGGCGAGCGCTTCCTCGACACCTATCGCCGCATCGGCATGGCCCCGTTCAAGGAGGCGATTTATGGTTGAGTCTCAATGGCGTTTCCGGGACGATGAACCGGTCGCCGATCCCGCCGTCACCGTCGATAATTTCGGTGGCCAGACCAACGCTGCCGCCGTCCGCCTCGAGCCGGGCGACGATGCCCGGGGTCTGCTGCCGTACCTCGACCGATTGAAGCTGGTGGAAGTAAACTTCCCCGCCTTTACCGACGGCCGCGGCTATTCCGCCGCGCGCATCCTGCGCGAGGCCGGTTATGCCGGCGAACTGCGCGCGGTCGGCGATGTGCTGGTCGACCAGGTCGCCGCCCTGCGCCGCTGCGGCTTTGACAGTTTCGCGCCAGAAGTCGCGCTCGATCCGGTTGATGCCGAAGCCGCGCTGGCCCGCTGGGGCGATGTCTATCAGGCGGCGGCTGACGGCCATACGCCAATTTGGGACAAGCGCCATGGACCTAGCCACGATGGCTGATGGCCAGCGGATCCGGGACCGCATCGACACCGGCCCGCGCTTCCGCGAATCGGATGCGGTGCGCCTGAACCGCATGTTCCGCGGCACCGATACGCAGGAAATGCTGACCGGCGTGCTCGACAGCGGGCTCGCGGGCGAAGTCGCTATCGTCTCCAGCTTCGGTGCGGAAAGCGCTGTGCTGCTGCATCTTGTCGCGCAGATCGATCCGGCGCTACCGGTGCTGTTCCTCGAGACCGGCAAGCACTTTCCAGAAACCCTGGCCTATCGCGACCTGCTGGCCAAGCGGCTTGGACTCAGGGATTTGCGCAACCTCACGCCCGATCCAACAGCCCTCACCGTCAAGGACGAAACCGGGCTGCGCTGGTCCTACGATCCTGACGGATGCTGCGAAATTCGCAAGGTGCTGCCGCTGGCCGGTGCGCTCGGCACCTTCGATGCCACGATCACCGGGCGCAAGGGCTTCCAGTCGAGCACCCGCGCCGGCCTGCCGCGCTTTGAAATCGACACCACCGACGCGCAGGGACGGCTCAAGATCAATCCGCTGGCCGATTGGAGCATGGAGGCGATCGCCGCTTATATCACCGAGCACCAGCTGCCGCCGCACCCGCTGGTGGCAGAAGGCTACCCCTCGATCGGCTGTTCGCCCTGCACCAGTCGGGTTGCGACAGGCGAGGATTCGCGGTCCGGTCGCTGGCGCGGCTGGGACAAGACCGAATGCGGCATCCATGTGCCCGGCGCGCCCGGCGAAGGCGAGCTGCCGCCAGGGTATGACCCGGTGTTCTGAGCCGGAACTGCCGGGTTGACTACAGCCAGCGCTGCTCCCGGTACCACCTTGCGGTCGCCTTCAGCCCCTCGCGCGTATCGATGCGCGGACGCCACACCTCGAACGGCACGCGCGCGCCAAGCGTCACCACCCAGTCCGGGTGGGACATGTAGCCAACCCGGTCCAGCGTCAGCTTCGCGCGGCTGCCTCGGAGCATGCCATCGGCCTTGGCCGCCCATTCCATGGTCCGGCGCGAAAGGCCGAGCACTTTTGGCCGCCGGCCGATCGCCCAGCCGATCGCGCGGGCGAGCTCATAGTGGCCCCAACCGCCGCGCTTGCCGTCGTCAGGCTCGAAAGTGTGCTGCGTCACGGCCTCGCCCCCCGGGACCAACGCCAGCAGAAGCTGGGCCAGGTCGGCGGCGTGAAGCACCGAGGTGCGACCCTCTTTCGGGGTCGGCACCACGCCCCATTTGGCGGCGCGGAACAGCTCGAACATATCCTTGTCGCGCGGGCCGAACACGGCCGGCGGGCGCACGATCGTCCAGTCGAGGCCGCTGGCCTTGACCAGCCGCTCGGCCCGCGCCTTCGAGCGGCCATAGGCGGACAGCCCCGGCTCGCGCGCAGCCAGCGAAGAGACGAAAACAAAGCGCGGCACACCCGCCTTTACCGCCGCCTCGATCAGCGCCAGCGTGCCGGCGACATTGCCCGCCTCGAACTCGGCGTGTCCCGGCGCATTGGTGAGGCCGGCGACATGAATGACGGCTTCCGCGCCCCGCACCAGCTTTTTAAGCGCCTTACGGTCGGCAAGATCGCCCGCGATCCAGGTCACGCCTTCGCGCGGTGGCTGCGAACTGCGCGTCAAGGCGCGAAACGCGACGCCCTTTGCTTTGGCACAATCGATCACGGCCTGGCCGACGAAGCCGGTGCCTCCGGTCAGGGCGATGGTCATAGCAGGACGAGCTGGTCGCGGTGGACGATGGCCGGGCGAGGCGCGTAACCGAGCAGCGCGGCGTGCTCGCTGGAATGGCGGCCCATGACCAGCGCGCATTCGGCCGAATCATATTCGCTCAGCCCATGCGCGAGCGTCGCGCCGCCCTGGTCCCGGATGGCGACTGCGTCACCGCGGTGGAAGCTGCCTTCCACCGCGCAAATACCCTTGGCCAGCAAGCTGCTGCCGCCGCTAAGCGCCCTCGCCGCGCCGGCATCCACCACCAGCGTGCCCTTGAGCCGCAGCCTGCCGCCAAGCCAGGCCTTGCGCGCCTTGGCCTTGCCGCGCGGCAGGAACAGGGTGCCGATGCCCGGCGCACCGTCAGCGCCCATGGCGCGCGCGATGGGTCCGTCGCCGGTGCCATTGACGATTGCCAGCGCAATCCCGGCCCGCTCGGCGATCCCGGCCGCCTGCAACTTCGAGGTCATGCCGCCCGAGCCCATGCCGGAAGCCGATCCGCCATCGGCCATGGCGTGAATTTCCGCCGTCAGCCCCCGCACTTCGGGCAGCAACCGGGCGGCGGGATCGGCCGGGTTGCGGTCATAGAGGCCATCAACATCGGACAGCAGCAGCACCGCGCTCGCGCCCGCAGCCTGCGCAACGCGCGCCGCCAGCCGGTCGTTGTCGCCGAAGCGGATTTCCTGCGTAGCGACGCTGTCGTTCTCGTTGATCACCGGCACTGCGCCCGCTGCGAGCAGACGGCTGAGCGTTGCGGTGGCGTTGAGGTAGCGGCGGCGATCCTCAAGGTCGTCGAGCGTCAGCAGCAATTGCGCAGCGATCAGGCTGTGCCGGCTCAGAAGGTCCGCCCACAGGCCTGACAGCGCAATCTGGCCGACGGCGGCGGCGGCTTGGGCATCGGCGAGGCTACCACGCCCGCCCTTCTCCAGCCCGAGGGTTGCCGCGCCGAGCGCAATCGCTCCCGAACTGACGACAATCACCTCTTGGCCGCGCGTCCGGGCGCCGGCAATCTCGCTCACCAGCGTCTCCAGCCAGGCGCGCCGCACGCCGCCCTTGCCGACCAGCAGCGAGGAGCCAACCTTGACCACCAGGCGCGGGCAAGCGGCGGCGCTGGCGAGGTCCGGAAGGCGGGCGATCTGCATGGCGGGCGGCTTAGGGGAACTCGTGCATGCTTTGAAGGGCGCAAGTGGCATTAACCCCCCGAGTCCGCACCGACCGACAATGCCGGCGAGAAAGCTATCGGTGCATCACAGCGGTGACCACGGCCGGTCGTCCGCCTGTTCGCGTGCACCTTCCGGTCGCTCGGTGACCGTCGCGGCGGGGAGGCATTCGATTACCGCGCCCAGCAGCCGGTCCAGCCCCTCGCCGGTCGCACCGGAGATCGGGAACACCCGCGCCGCGCCGGCATCCTTCAATTCGCCGGCGAAGGCCTCGACCAGTTCCTTGTCGACCAGATCGATTTTGTTGAGCGCGATCAGCCGCGGCTTGTCTTCGAGCCCCGCGCCATAGGCCGCAAGTTCTTCCTCAATCACCTCCATCGCCTCGGCGGGGTCGGTGCCGGCGATGTCGATCAGGTGGATCAGCACGCGGCAGCGTTCGATATGGCCGAGAAACCGGTCGCCGATCCCCGCGCCGTCCGCCGCGCCAGCAATCAGGCCCGGGATATCGGCGAGTACGAATTCGCGATCGCGGTGGCGCACCACGCCCAGCTGCGGGCGCAGTGTGGTGAAGGGATAATCGCCGACCTTGGCGCTGGTGTTGGCCAGCTTGTTGAGGAACGTCGACTTTCCGGCGTTGGGCAGACCGACCAGCCCGGCATCGGCCAGCAGTTTCAGCCGCAGCCACACCCACAGTTCTTCGCCCGGCCAGCCCGGGCCATGCTGGCGCGGCGCGCGGTTGGTTGAGGTCTTGTAACTGGCATTGCCGCGCCCGCCATTGCCCCCCTTCAGCAGCACGACGCGCTGACCAGCCTCGGTGAGGTCGGCGAGCAGGGTCTCACGGTCATCATCAAGAATTTGCGTGCCGACCGGCACTTTGACCACCAAGTCGCTGCCGCCTGCACCAGTGCGGTCTTTGCCGGCCCCCCCCGTGCCGCGCGGCGCCTTGAAATGCTGGGCATAGCGGAAATCTATGAGAGTATTGAGGCCGGGCACTGCCTCGAACACCAGATCCCCGCCCTTGCCGCCGTCACCGCCATCGGGACCGCCATATTCGACGTACATCTCGCGCCGGAAGGCGACCGCGCCGGGCCCGCCGCTGCCCGAGCGGATGTAAATCTTGG
>JANMCD010000285.1:0-5018 GCA_031360905.1 Novosphingobium sp. | reverse complement strand
AGCGTGCGGCCCAGCACATCGGCGAAAACATAGGCCCGCATGTTGCCGATGTGTGGGTAGTTGTAGACCGTCGGCCCGCAGGAATAGACCCGCGCCTCGCCCTCATGGACCGGCTGGAACGTCTCCAGTTGGCGGGTAAGGCTGTTGAACAGTTTGAGCGGGGCGTAATCAGGCATGGTGCGCGGATTAAGCCGCGGGTATCAAAGGTCAAGCCGCATGGGCCGCCAGCAGCAGCGCCACGCCCGCCATGACAACGCCGAGCCCCGCCAGCTCATGCCGCGCCATAGCCCTGCCAGTCAGCCGTCCCGAAGCCAGCGCCACCATCGGCAGTTCGATCAGCCCCAATGTCCGCACATTCGCCGCTGCCGTCAGCGCAAAGGCGGCAAACCAGAAGGCTGAGGATACCGCGCCGGTAAAGCCCGCGCCCAGGCTACCCCGCCATTCACGCAGCGATCCAGCGAACGCCGCCCGGTCGCGAAGCGCCAGCCAGAGCCCCAGCAGCAGGCACTGGAACACCATGGCGATGACCAGCACCGTCAGCGAGCGGATAACGAAATCGCCCGTCAACGACACGATGGCACCGCGAAAGGCGATCGCCGCGAGGCCGAACACCCCGCCCGCCAGCACGCCGAAGAAGATCATCCTGCCCTCGCCGAGCAGCCGTCCGAACTCGCCCGGCCGCACCGATGCCATCATCACGCCCGCCGTCACCACCGTCACTGCCAGCCAGGCCAGCAGTGGCAAGTTATCGCCCAGCAAAACCACGCCCAGCAGCGCGACGATTACCGGCTCGGTCTTGATATAGGCATAGGCGACCCCGAACGCGCGGCGGTGCATCACCTCGAGCATCAGCGCCGTGCCGCCGATCTGCCCCATCGCGCCCAGCGCCGTCCACAGCAGGGCCGTGCGATCGAAGGCGGGCACACTGACCCCTTCGACCAGCAGCGCCGCGGTGAGGAACAGCACGGCAAACGGCAGGCCGAATACGAAACGGACTTGCGTTGCCCCCAGCGTGCCAATCTTGCCGGTGAGATTGGCCTGGGCGCTGTTGCGCATGACTTGCGTCGCAGCAGCGATCAGGGTCAGCGGCACCCACAGCAGTGAAGAATCCATGCCGCTCAGAAGCGCTCGAACCGCACGTCGGGACCGACGGGGGTGTCGAGAAACGCGCGCACCGAGCGGCGGCTGGCGATGGCTTGGGAGACGTTCATCGTCAATCTTCGAACATTTCGCGAAGCACGAGGAGAGCTTGCCTTGATGTCTCGTCTTCAAGGGTGCCAACGTGCTTAAGCAAGCGCAATTTCGATACGCAGCGGACCTGGTCCCCGAGCAAGAAACCGCGAACTGCATGAAATTCGGCCGGAACGCGAAATCGCGTCGGTCTGCTGCCGCTTGTCAGCGGCATGACGATCACAGTTCCCAGATGCGCGTTCATCGCATCGGGGCTGACGATGGCGCAGGGCCTGGTTTTGCGGATTTCGTTGCCTTCGGTTGGGTCCAGCCTGGTCAGCCAGACATCGCCCCGCATAAATTGACGGATATTCAAGAGTCTTTGCCCAACCACTCTGGCGGAATTGGCGAATCATCGACGATCCCGTCATCGAACGCGAGCCAGTCGAGCTCCTCCGCGGTCAGTGGCTCCGATCCGATGCGCTTGGCATCCTCCTCCCACCCCTCGCGAACCTTGCGCCTGATCGGTCGGGCAATCACTTCGCCGTCCTCGACGCGCAACTCGACCTTGGCCCCGCAAGCAAGGCCGAGCTGGTCGAGGATTGCCTTCGGCAAGATCATGCCGGTGGAGTTACCCATCTTGCGAAGCGAGGTTTGCATGCCGTTCCGTTAGCACAATGTAAGCACGGAATCAATCGTCTTCAAAAAGCCCCGCAAGCTGTTCGATCATGGTCCCCGCCAGTTGTTCGACATCCATGATAGTCACGGCGCGGCGATAATAGCGGGTGACGTCATGGCCAATGCCGATGGCGACCAGCTGCACCGGCGACTGGCGCTCGATCCAGTCGATCACCCGGCGCAGATGGGCTTCGAGATAGCCGGCGCTGTTGACCGACAGCGTCGAATCGTCGACCGGTGCGCCGTCCGAAATCACCATCAGGATGCGGCGGTCCTCGGCGCGCGCCAGCAGGCGGGTGTGCGCCCAGAGCAGCGCCTCGCCGTCGATATTTTCCTTGAGCAGTCCCTCGCGCATCATCAGGCCCAGGTTGCGGCGGGCGTGGCGGTAGGGCTGGTCGGCCTTCTTGTAGACGACGTGGCGCAGATCGTTGAGCCGGCCAGGGTTCGAGGGCTTGCCGCCAGCCAGCCAGGCCTCGCGGCTCTGCCCGCCCTTCCAGGCGCGGGTGGTGAAGCCCAGTATCTCGGTCTTGACCCCGCACCGCTCCAGGGTGCGCGCCATGACATCGGCGCTGATCGCCGCGATCGAGATCGGCCGCCCGCGCATCGATCCGGAATTGTCGATCAGCAGGGTGACGACAGTATCCTTGAACTCGATATCGCGCTCCATCTTGTAGGAGAGCGAATGGCCGGGCGAAACAATCACCCGCGCCAGACGCGCGGCATCGAGCAGGCCTTCTTCCTGGTCGAAATCCCAGCTGCGGTTCTGCTGGGCCATCAGCTTGCGTTGCAGCCGGTTGGCGAGCTTGGTGACGATGCCCTGCAATCCCTTCAACTGCGTATCGAGATAGGCGCGCAGGCGGGTCAGCTCCTCGTCGTCACACAGCTCATGCGCACCGATGACTTCGTCGTAATTCTGGCTGAAGATCTTGTAGTCGAAGGTGGCGGGCGTATCGGTCCACGGGCGGTTTGGGCGGACCGGGAGCATGCCCTCCTCGCTGTCCTCCCCGGCCTCGCCGTCCTCGGCCTCCTCCATCGCATCGCTGTCGGTCTCGCTGTCGCCGTCGGCATCGCCTTCGGTCGCCTCGGCGGCGATTTCGGACGGCTGCTGTTCCTCGCCGCTATCGCCGCCATCCTCGTCCTCTTCGGTATCCTCGTCGCCGCCGTCGTCGCTGCTCTCGTCACTGCGGTCCTCGGGCGGCTGCACCTGGGTGAGTTCGAGGTGGCAGAGCATATCGAGGGCGAGGCTCTGGAACGACTTCTGGTCGTCGATCGAGAGCGCCAGCGCCTCGAAATCGCCCGCCGCCTTGTCGGCGATCCAGGGACGCAGCATATCGACGCCTTGGCGGGCGGCTTCGGGCACCGGCTGGCCCGTCAGCGCCTCGCGCAGCAGCAGCGCGAGCGCCGCGTGAACGGGGACATCGTCGGGATCGGCGGCGCGCGTGATCGGGTCGCTGCCCATTCGGACCATCAGCGCCGCATCGAGATTGTCGCGGATGCCGGCATAGGCTTTCGAGCCGAGCGCCTCGTAGCGCACCGCCTCGATCGCATCGAAGCAGGCCCGCGCCACCACCTCGGCAGGCGCGTGACGAGCGTGCAGCGCTTCGTTGTGATGCCGCAGCTTCAGCGCGAAGCTGTCGGCAAACCCGCGCGCTTCCATCGCCTGCGCGCGCGGCAGGCCGCGGCCGGGCATCGGCAGACGGAAGCTGTTGCCCGTTTGGCTCGCTACATCGGCGGTCCAGCTGACTTCGACCTCGGCCTCATGCGCCAGCGCGCGGCTGGCGCCGGTGAGGACGGTCTTGAAGCGGTCGAGGGGGGATTCGTCGGACATGGGCGTGCCGGGTTAGATGCTCTGCCCGGTCTTCGCCCAATCGGCGAGGAAGCCTTCGATGCCCTTGTCGGTCAGGACATGCTTGAACAGGCCCTTGATCACTGCGGGCGGCGCGGTCATCACATCCGCGCCGATCCGGGCGCTTTCCAGCACATGGATGCCATGCCGCACGCTGGCGACGAGGATCTGTGTCTCAAACGCATAATTGTCGTAGATCAGGCGGATGTCGCGGATCAGCTCCATGCCGTCGTAGCCATTGTCGTCATGCCGCCCGACGAAGGGCGAGACGAAGGTCGCCCCGGCCTTGGCGGCGAGCAGCGCCTGGTTGGCCGAGAAGCACAGGGTGACATTGACCATGGTGCCGTCGCCGGTAAGCTTCTTGCAGCTTTTCAGCCCGTCCAGCGTCAGCGGCACCTTGATGCAGACGTTATCGGCGATCCGGCGCAGCACTTCCGCCTCGCGCATCATGCCGTCGTGATCGAGCGCGACGACTTCGGCGCTGACTGGACCATGCACCAGCGCGCAGATTTCCTTGGTAACTTCCAGAAAATCCCGCCCCGCCTTGTGGATCAGCGAGGGATTGGTGGTGACCCCGTCGAGCAAGCCGGTGGCGGCGAGTTCGGCGATTTCAGCGGTGTCGGCGGTATCGACGAAGAATTTCATGGCGGCTCCTGAGCGCGAGTCTGCCGGGGGCTATAGCGGCTAGGCCGGGCTGCGGCCACCCTTGCCCATTGGGCCTCACAGCATCTTGAACGCCGCGATCAGCACCGGATCGCGGGTGCTTGCCGGATCGGCCCGGATCGCGCTTTCCTCGCGGCCGATCTCGCCCCAGATCGCCTGGTCGGCACTGACCGACAGCGAGCGGACTACCTCTGCCACATCCACCCCGGTCAGCGCCGCGAGCGCCTGGCCGACGATCGGATCGCTGGTCACCCGCAGCCCCTCACCCAGCGCCGGCACCATCGCCTCGATCAGGCTGCCGGCCATGGCGTCACGCAGGAAAGCAGTGGCCGCCATCGGCCCCCCGCTGATGAGCGCGCGGGCGTTGGCAATGCCGATGGTCCGCACTGCATCGGCAACGAGCGGCGCAGCGCGGCGGGCGCCGTCCTCGGCCAGATGGTTGAGTTCGCGCTGCAACCGGCTGCGGAACACCGTGGATGTCAGGATGGATTGCAATAGTGAGCCCCGGCGGCCGAACGCCTCGGGCAGATCGAGCCGGGCAAGTTGGTTGTCCCAGAAGCCGCCCGGCACCATCAGCCGGGCGAAAGCATTGCGGGCGGAACGGTCGAGCAGCCGGCGGACAGCTTCGGTGAGACTGAGCGCCGGTAGCGAAGCGCATCCC
>JANMCD010000267.1:0-9449 GCA_031360905.1 Novosphingobium sp. | reverse complement strand
GCGAGGCAAGGGTTTTGGCGTGAGGGGGAGGCTGGTCCTTCGACAAGCTCAGGACGAGCGGGGGATTTGGATCAGCTTGAAGCGCTTGACGAAAGCAAACCTTCCCAAGCCGTAACCCAATCATCCCCGCCCACGACGCCCGCTCGTCCCGAGCTTGTCGAAGGACCCGCGCCAAGTTCAGCCCCACACGCCAAAACCCTTGCCTCTCCCGCCGTCCGCGCCCGGGCGCGCAACCTTGGCGTGGATCTGGCCGCCATCCCGCCAGCAAGCGATGGCCGTGTCCACCACGCCGATCTTGATGCATTCCTCGCCGGGCGCGCTCCGGCGGTTGCGGCTGTGGACAAACCTGTGCCCAAACCTGTTGAGCAGATCAGCGGCGCGGGCGAACAGATCAAGGTCATCGGCCTGCGCCGCCGCATTGCCGAAGCGATGGCAGCCTCCAAGCGGCACATACCGCACTTCTCCTGTGTCGAGGAATGCGACGTGACTGCGCTCGAAGCCCTGCGCGCCGAGTTGAACGAGCTGCGCAATGAGCGGGTGAAGCTGACCGTCTTGCCGCTCATCATCCGGGCGATCTGCCAGGCGCTCCCCGAATATCCCATGATGAACGCGCGTTATGACGACGCGGCGGAAGTTGTAACCCGCTATACGTCGGTCCATCTCGGGGTCGCGGTGCAGACCCCGGCCGGACTGGTGGTGCCGGTCGTCCGCGATGCGCAGGCGCTCAGCCTTTGGGATCTCGCGGCGGAGATTGCCCGCCTCGCCGAGGCCGCCCGCGATGGCAGCGCGAAATCCGGAGAACTGTCGGGCTCGACTCTCACCATCACCTCGCTGGGCCCGCTCGGCGGAATTGCCACCACACCGGTGATCAACCGCCCCGAAGTCGCAATCATCGGCCCGAACCGCATCGTCGAGCGGCCGGTTTACGTACCCGACGGGGCGGGCGGCGAGCGCATCGAAAAGCGCAAGCTGATGAACATATCGGTGAGCTGCGATCACCGCGTGGTCGATGGCTGGGACGCGGCCTCGTTCATTCAGGCGGTAAAGGCGCGGTTGGAGCGGCCGATGATGCTGCTGGCCGGGTGATTGCTCAGCGCACAATCCCGCTAAAAGCAATCCGGCCCGCCTGACCCGCCAGCACGCGCCAGCGTACATGGGTCACATCCTCGGGCGTCGCATAGCGCTCGCCGAGCCGTAGCGCCCCCAGCCGTCCCCAGCTGCGTCCGCCGTCGACCGAGACTTGCTCGTCATCGCCAGTGCTGGCCTGAAAGGCAATGGCGCTGGGGAGTGGGTTGATCAGGGTAAAGCCGCCGTTGCCGCCATCGCGGCGCCAGCTGACGATCGTCACCACCCGGTCGCCCCGACTGAGGCGGCTGGCGGGTTCGAGATTGCGGACATTGCCGGGCTGCAGCCGCTCGACGAACACCGCGCTGTCGAGCGCTACGCCCGGATTGGCCAACGCCGGTGCGGCGCTCGCGGCCAATGCAGCCGCGATGACCAGAGTAAGCCGCTTGTTGACACGTTCGAACACCCACATTCGCTCCCGCTCCGCCCGTTAACGGGCCTTCCGGGATGCTTTTCGCAAGCGAAGGAAAATTTATGGTTAATGCCGGGTTGAGCTGAATGGCGCTTGCGAATGCCCCCCGCTCAAAGGGAGCGGCGATCCGCTTCCCGGCGATGATCCGCTTCCCGGCGATGGTGGCCAAGCCAGTTGACAGCCCAGGTAGCCTGCCTTAGTGGCGCGGCCTCCAATCAATGCGCGGGTGTAGCTCAGTTGGTTAGAGTGCCGGCCTGTCACGCCGGAGGCCGCGGGTTCAAGTCCCGTCACTCGCGCCATTTTCTGCCAAAATGCGGTCGCCGCAAGGCGTTCGGCTAGGCGGCTCTCTTTCGAAGTTCGATGCGGACAGCGCCGGTCTCGGCGCTGCTGGAAACGCTGAACGACTGCAGAACGCGAGATTTGGGAGAAATGCGGATAAGGTTCGCAGCACCTAGCGCCAGCGGCCTGTTTCCATCCACTTGAGGAAGCGTCTGATCGGAACCAGCCACAGCCACAGCACCCCCAGCAGCGCATAGACGGGCAACTGCGCCAGGCCGGACCAGCCGGCTATCAGGGGTGCCAGAAATGTAGCGATCAGCATGCCGTAAAGAAACAGTGCCGCCATAAGCGCGAGTACGCCTGCGGGAATTCGCCAGCTCGGCTCGCTGCGCATCAGCCGTCTCCCTCGTAGAAGCGCGTCGGCGTGACGATCGCGCGCAGTTGCCGGTCATGCGGCTCGCAGGGCAGGCTCTCGCTCAGCTGGCAATCCCAGGCGAGCCCGATCGCGCAGACCGACGGATGCGCGGCCAGCCAGCGGTCGTAATGCCCCGCGCCCTGGCCCAGCCGGTCGCCGCGCGGCGTGAAGGCGAGTAACGGCACGAAAATGATTTCCGGCGCGGCCTGTTCGGCATCATCCCCCGGCTGCAGCGCGCCATAGGGGCCTGGCGCCAGGTCGCCGCCGCCGAATGGATTGTTCCACCGGCGAAACCCCATCGGCGCGCCCCGTTCGGCAAACCAGGGCAGGGCGAGGGTGCGCGAGTTCTCGAAAAACCAATGCGCATAGGAATGGGTCGGTGCTTCGGAACCCATCGCGTGATAGAGACCGACCAGCGAACCTTCGGGAGCGAGCTCCGCGACATTGGCAGGGGGGCGCAGGAACAGCAGCCGGCGAGTCGTATCGGCAAGCCCCGCGACATGCCCATTGCGCAGTGCGCGGTGGGTTGCGCGCAGCATCTGCTTGTCGTTCACTCGCGCCTCGCTGCGGGATGGGGTAGGGGTGACGGGCCCACCTTGGGTCGTTGCCGGGAAATCCACCGACGCGTTCACGTCAGGTGGGGACCATATGCACCGGACCAAGATCCGGGCAGCGACAGCCCCCAAGGATTGCTTATAGCCTCAGGGATGTTCAAACGGCTCGTGCCGGGCAGATCCCGTCGATGCCTTATCTAGGGTGTCCGGGCTCAGCTCTCAAGCCGGTCGGCAAGATTTTCCACCTTGGCCGCGAGCGCACCGAGCCGTTGGGCCAACTGCGGCATGGCATCCCTGGCTTCGAGCGCCGGTTGCGGTCCGGACGACGGGTTCGCTGCCGCTTCGTGCAATTCGTCGGCGAGCAGTAGCGCCGCGAACAACAGCATGCGCGATTCGCTCTGGCCTGCCATTCCGTCCATCGCCGCAAGCTTGCCGTCGATCGTCGTACCCAGGCCAAGAACGTGGGTTTCTTCACCCTCGGCGCAGGCGACGGTGAAGCTGCGACCGCCAATCGAGAGGGTGACGTTGCTCACCGGCTGTGATCCGCGATTAGCGCATCGAGCTGGCGCAAGGTTTGAGCGGCGGCGGCGCGGAGCTGTTCGTGCCGGACCGTAAGCTGGTCATCGCCTTGCGGCGCGCGCGAGGCGACCGCATCGATCCGGGCAAGGGCCGCATCGATGCGATCGAATATCAAATTGAGTGCAGCCCCATCCATCGCGCCCGGATAAGGCAGAACCGCGCTGCTGCATAGCGTTGAGCAGCGCTTTTCCCACCTATTGTGGGATTGGACCCGGCATCCCCCGGGCATAGCGGGGCGGCGTGCTTGACGGGGCGCTGCCTCTGCCTAAAGGAAAGCCGCACCGAATCGTCCCGCATTTTCCGCCAGATTCCCCCTCTTTTGCACCGATAACCAGGAGTTTTTCCTGATGAGTCTCGATCCCGCCCGCCTCGGGCCTATGGCGAATGCCATCCGCGCCCTGTCGATGGACGCGGTGCAGGCGGCCAACAGCGGTCATCCCGGCATGCCGATGGGCATGGCCGACGTCGCGGCGGTGCTCTATTCGCGCTTCCTAAAGTTCGATCCCGCCGCGCCGAAGTGGCCGGACCGCGACCGCTTTGTCCTGTCTGCCGGGCATGGCTCGATGCTGCTCTATTCGCTGCTGCATCTCACCGGCTATGCCCGCCCGGCGATGGACGATATCCGCAATTTTCGCCAGCTCGGCAGCCCTTGCGCCGGCCATCCGGAAAGTTTCGAGCTCGAAGGCGCCGAATGCACGACCGGGCCGCTGGGGCAGGGCCTCGCCATGGCCGTCGGTATGGGAATTGCCGAGCGGCATCTCAATGCGACCTTCGGCGACGCGCTGGTCGATCACCACACCTGGGTGGTCGCCGGCGATGGCTGCCTGATGGAGGGCATCAACCACGAAGCGATTGGTCTTGCCGGGCATCTGCAGCTCGGCCGCCTGATCGTGTTGTGGGATGACAATCGCATCACCATTGACGGCGCCACCAGTCTGTCCACCAGCGAGGACATTCCGGCGCGGTTCCAGGCATCGGGCTGGCACACGACAAGCTGCGACGGCCATGATTTTGCCGATATCGAGCGTGCGCTTGCCGCCGCGCAGGCCGATGGCCGCCCCTCGCTGGTCGCCTGCCGCACGGTGATCGGCAAGGGCGCGCCTAACAAGCAGGGCAGCCACGATGTGCATGGTGCGCCGCTCGGCGCGGATGAAGTCGCCGCCGCGCGGATCACGTTGGGCTGGAATGCGCCGGCGTTTGAAGTTCCCGCCGATATCCTCGCCGATTGGCGCGCGCTGGGCGCCAAGGGCGCTGCGGCTCATGCCGATTGGCAGAAACGGCTTGCAAGCGATTCGCGCGGCAAGGAATTCTCCGCGCGGATAGCCGGCGATTTGCCGCTGCTGGCGGGTTGGGACAAGTACCGCGCCAAGCTGGTCGAGGAGATGCCCAAACTCGCCACCCGCAAGGCAAGCGAGAATGCGCTCGCCGAGCTGACCGCCGCGCTGCCGTCGCTGGTCGGCGGCTCGGCCGATCTTACGGGCTCGAACAACACCAAGACCGCGTCGACCACGCCGTTCAGCGCGGCGGACTATTCCGGACGCTACATCTATTACGGCATTCGCGAATTCGGCATGGCGGCGGCGATGAACGGCATGGCGATGCATGGCGGGATCATCCCCTATGGCGGCACGTTCCTGGTGTTCAGCGACTATTGCCGCAACGCCATCCGCTTGGCCGCTCTGCAGCGCGCGCAGGCGATTTTTGTGCTGACGCATGACAGCATCGGCCTGGGGGAAGATGGCCCGACGCATCAGCCGATCGAGCACATCGCCTCGCTGCGTGCGATTCCGGGCCTCTGGCTATTCCGCCCAGCAGATGCGATGGAAACCGCCGAGTGCTGGGAACTCGCGGTAAAGCGCCGGGACGGCCCCTCGGTGCTCGCCCTCTCGCGCCAGAACCTGCCGGCCCTGCGTGACGACGAGGAGGAAAATCTTTGCGCCCGCGGTGCTTACCGGCTGATTTCGTCGGAAGCCGAGCTTAAGGTCGTGTTGCTGGCAACCGGTTCGGAAGTGCAGCTGGCTTGCACCGTGGCCGAGGCGCTGGAAGGTCAGGACATCGGCGCGGATGTCATTTCGATGCCATGCTGGGAACTTTTTGAGGCACAGAGCGCTGACTACCGCGAGAGCCTGATTCCCGAAGACGTTCTTGTCGTCTCGATCGAAGCGGGCGCTACCATGGGCTGGCATAAATTCACCGGCCGCGACGGCCTGACGATCGGCATCGACAGCTTCGGCGCGTCCGCTCCGGCGGAGGCGCTGTTCCGGCATTTCGGCTTCACGGCGGAAGCGATAATACCGCAGATAAAAGCAAAATTAGGTAATTAACAGGAGTTCTTCATATGGCGACCAAGGTTGCGATAAACGGTTTCGGGCGCATCGGACGCAATATCGCGCGCGCCATTCTCGAGCGTCCCGATTGCGGGCTCGAGCTGGTTTCGATCAATGACCTGGCTGACGCCAAGTCCAATGCCTTCCTGTTCAAGCGCGACAGCATCCACGGCCCGTTCCGCGGTACGGTCGAAGTCGATGGCAACGATATCGTCGTCAACGGCAAGCGCATCCAGGTGACCGCCGAGCGCGACCCGGCCAATCTGCCGCACGCCGCCAATGGCATCGACATCGCGCTGGAATGCACCGGCTTCTTCACCAATCGCGCTGGCGGCCAGAAGCATCTCGATGCCGGCGCCAAGCGGGTGCTGATTTCGGCTCCGGGCAAGGAAGTCGACCTGACCGTGGTGTTCGGAGTCAATCATGACAAGCTTACGGCCGATCACAGGATCGTCTCCAACGCCAGCTGCACCACCAATTGCCTGGCGCCCTTCGCCAAGGTGCTCAACGATGCCATCGGGATCGAGCGCGGCCTGATGACCACGATCCACGCCTATACCAACGATCAGAAGATCCTCGACCAGATCCACGAGGATCCCCGCCGCGCCCGCGCTGCCGGCATGTCGATGATCCCGACCACCACGGGTGCCGCCCGCGCGGTGGGCGAGGTTCTGCCCGAGCTGAAGGGCAAGCTCGACGGATCGGCCATCCGCGTGCCGACGGCGAATGTCTCGGTGGTCGACCTGACGTTCACGCCCAAGCGCGATACCACGGTTGAAGAAGTCAACGGCTTGCTCAAGGCGGCTTCGGAAGGCGCGCTCAAGGGCGTGCTGGGCTACACCGACGAGCCGCTGGTCTCGATCGACTTCAACCACGACGCGCATTCGTCGACCATCGACAGCCTTGAGACCACGGTGCTGGAGGGCAAGCTGGTGCGGGTGCTGAGCTGGTACGACAACGAATGGGGTTTCTCGAACCGCATGGTCGATACGGCCGGCGCGATGGGGAAATTGCTTTAAGCTAAGAGGGAACTGAAGCGGCATATGCCCAATTTCCGCAAACTCGACGATCTGGTTAACATCTCCGGCAAGGTCGCGCTGGTCCGCGTTGACCTCAACCTGCCGATGCAGGACGGCGCCATCACCGATGACACCCGCGTGCGGGCCTCCATGCCGACGATCCTCGAGCTGGCGGACAAAGGTGCCAAGGTGCTGTTGCTCGCCCATTTCGGCCGGCCGAAGGGGGCGCGGCATTCGGAAAAGTCACTGAGCATGGTGGTCGGCGCGGTGCAGGATGTGCTGGGCCGCGAGGTGATGTTCGTGCCCGAAATCGCCGGCCCGATCGTCGCGCAGTCCATCGGCATCCTGCGCGCCGGGGACATTGCCATCCTTGAAAACACCCGGTTCTGGCCAGGTGAGGAGCGGAACGATCCCGAACTTGCCAAGGCGATCGCCGCCAATGGCGACTTTTACGTCAATGACGCGTTTTCCGCCGCGCACCGCGCTCACGCCACCACCGAGGGACTGGCGCACCTGCTGCCTGCCTATGCGGGGCGCGCGATGGAGGCGGAACTGAAGGCCCTCGAACAGGCGCTGGGCAATCCGGCGCGGCCGGTGGCGGCAGTGGTCGGCGGCGCCAAGGTTTCCTCCAAACTCGATGTGCTCAAGCATCTGGTCGGCCAGGTCGATCATCTGATAATCGGCGGCGGCATGGCCAACACCTTCCTTGCCGCGAAGGGCGTCGCTGTCGGCAAGTCACTGTGCGAGCACGATCTTGCCGCCACCGCGCTGGATATCCTGACCGCCGCAGAAGCCTCCGGCTGCACCGTCCACCTGCCTTATGACGTCGTGGTCGCCAAGGAATTCGCCGCCAACCCGCCGAGCCTGCGAATATGCAACGTCCACGAAATCGCCCCCGACGAGATGATTCTCGATATTGGTCCCGCAGCGGTCGAGGCGCTGGCCGATGTGCTCAAGACCTGCCGGACGCTGGTGTGGAACGGGCCGCTGGGCGCGTTCGAGACTCCGCCGTTCAACGCCGCGACCGAGGCCCTGGCAAAGACCGCCGCGGCCCTGACCCGCGAAGGATCGCTGACCTCGGTCGCGGGCGGCGGCGATACGGTCGCGGCGCTCAATCAGGCAGCTTGCGCCGGCGATTTCAGCTATGTCTCGACTGCTGGCGGGGCATTCCTCGAATGGATGGAAGGCCGCGAGCTGCCGGGCGTGGCGGCGCTGGAGCGCCGCTGACGCGCGCGGTTGACCCAGCCGGATATCTTCGCCCCGGACCGGGAACTTCACGGAGTTAATGCAGTTGAGACAATGCGCCTGCCGCGCTAGGCGCTGCGCAAAGCAGATTGCAGCAACAGGGACATTTCCATGCAGACTTCCGACATGGCCGCCAAAATGGCCGCCGGCAACGGCTTCATCGCCGCGCTCGACCAGAGCGGCGGATCGACCCCCAAGGCGCTTCTGGGCTATGGCATCGAAGAAGGCGGCTGGAGCAGCGAAGAAGAAATGTTCGGGCTGATCCACGATATGCGCAGCCGCATCATCTCTTCGCCCGCCTTCACCGGCGAAAAGGTGATCGGCGCGATCCTGTTCGAGCGGACGATGGACGGGATGGTTGACGGCAAGCCGACCCCTGCCGCGCTGATCGAGAAGGGGGTGGTGCCATTCATCAAGATCGACAAGGGGCTGGAGGACGAGGTCAATGGCGTCCAGCTGATGAAGCCGATGCCCGATCTCGACAAACTCCTCACCAAAGCCAAGGCGCTGGGTGTTTATGGCACCAAGGAACGTTCGGTGATCAACCTGGCCAACCGCGAGGGCATCGCTGCGGTGGTTAAGCAGCAATTCGAAGTCGGCGCGCAAGTTCTCTCCCACGGGATGATGCCGATGCTCGAGCCCGAGATCAACATCAAGAGCCCCGAGCGCGCGCAGTGCGATGCGATCATGCTCGAGGAAATCCTGAAGAACCTCGATGCCGTACCGGAGGGACAGAAAATTATGCTCAAGCTTAGTTTGCCGGTGCAGCCCTGCCTTTTCGATCCGCTGGTCGATCATCCCAAGGTGCTGCGTGTGGTCGCGTTGTCGGGCGGCTATAGCCGGCCCGAGGCTTGCGCCGAGCTGGCGAAGAACCGCGGCGTGATTGCCAGCTTCAGCCGCGCTCTGCTCGAAGATCTGCGCCATCCGATGAGCGATGCAGCGTTCGACGCTTCGCTTGGCGGGGCAATCGACGACATCTACAGGGGATCGACGCAGAAGGTGTGACATGGCGGCGCGGTGCTGGATTGATGTCAATGACCGCATGCAACGCGGTTACCGTTACCAACTGACGGCACCGGCGGGTGAGGTGTTCGATTCTGGCTTCAAGCCTGAAGTCACGCCGGCGCAGATGCTTGAACTCGGCGTGTTCGGCGGGAAATACATGACCGATTGCCGCGCGGAATACCCGGTCGCGTGGTTCACCAAGGCGCGGCTTTCGCCAGGCCATCCTGACAAGCAATGCAATTTCTTCGGCGTTCTATCAGGCCAGCCCCTGGCCGAATGGCAGCGTAAGGGTTGGATCCACCCGGATGATCCGCGCGGCTGGTTTCAATGGTATTGCCGCTATTTCCTTGGCCGCCGGCACGACGACGATGCCCGCCAGATCGGCCGCTGGCGCGCCTTCGCCCGCCATGCGGCGCAGGTCCGCCGGAATTGCGAGCCGGGCGATCCATTTTGTCGGCCGCGCCAGCGTCAGGCACTGCTGCAATGGGC
>JANMCD010000145.1:0-23741 GCA_031360905.1 Novosphingobium sp. | reverse complement strand
AGGGGCTGGCCAACCGGGCGCGGCCAGCGGAATGTTCCTGTCGCGCTTGGGACAGGAGCGTTTCGCATGGCGACGCAGCCGATCGATAAATCCCTCGATTTTTCCGCGGCGGAGGCTTTTTCGCGCATTGCCGAGCGGATCCCGCCGATCCCTGCACGCGAGCGTCCGCACGGCCCGCTCACTGCCCGGCGGCTGAACCGCTTCTACGCTTTCCTGGCAATCGAATTCCTGCTTGGCATCACGCCGCTGATCCTGGGGATGAGCGCGCCGTGGCAGGCGTTCGGGCTGGGGATGATCTTCCCCGGCGCGGGGTTCCTCTACGCTGGCGGCATCGGCGGCGTGATCTTCGCGGCGCTGTCGCTGGCGATCTTCGCCGTCGTCATGTTCCTGTGGTGGGCGCGCGGGCCGATCCTCGCGCCGCCGGCGGTGGTCGTTGTTGCGGCTGCGCTGTCCGCTCTGTGGATCGGCGAGGGCGGCGGGGTCATTGTGCTGGGTTATGCCATCCCGGTGGCCGTCGCGGGCCTGCACATTTACCTCGCCTTCAAGCGCCGCGCGCGCTTTGCCGAGCAGCAAGCCAGGGGAGCGCAGATCAACACTCTGCTCGCCAAGGCGCAGCCGATTCTGGTCGATGCACCGATAGAGGCCGCGGACGAAATGCCCGATAGCCAGGTCACCGAATTTCGCCGCATGCTCGATCTTGCGCTCCAGCCGGTCGATAGCTGGACGGGTTTCGGCATGGACGATACCTGGCAAGACGGGGCCTTGCGCTATCAGATCAGCGGCATGTCGTGGAACCTGGCGTTCGGCCAGTACACCCAACTCCCCGCGTTTCATGGCTATCTCAACCAGGCGCAGGAAAACCTGATCGGCAAACATATCGACCGCAAAACCTGGAGCTACTGGTACTGGGAAAGCCTGTGGGGCAATCTCAAGCTCGAGAAAAATCCGGTCGCCACCGACAACATCATGCTGTCCGGCTTCCTGGGCGTGTCGCTGGGCCTGTTCGAAACCGCGAGCGGCACTTCGCCCTTCGCTGCACCCGGCGCGCTGACCTTCCGCTGGGATGAGAAGACCGCGTTTCCCTATAGCCATGAGACGATGCTGGGCGAGGTGGTGAAAAACTACCAGCGCTATGATCTCGGCTGGTTTCCTTGTGAGCCCAAGTGGATCTATTCGATGTGCAACCTCGTTGGCCGAACATCGCTGGCGCTGCACGATGCGCGGCATGGTTCCAATCTGGTGGGCCAGGTGGGCGACCGGTTCGAGAAGACCATGGAAGAGGAAATGATGATGGCCGATGGCCGCATCAAGGTCTGCACGTCCAGCCCGTTCGGCTTCCAGGTGCCGAGCCTGTCCGGCCTGTTCGGCGAGACCTGGGGCATGCGTTTCCTCACCCCGCACGCGCCAGAGCAGGCCGAGCGGCTGTGGCAGGTGCTGCGTCACGAATTCATCGGGGTGAAGCCTGACGGCCACCTCGACTTCAAACTGCTGCCGCTGGGCTGGGATACTCGCAAGCCGGCCAATTTCTCCTCCGCCCAGTGGCCCGACCTCTATCCGCTGATGATGACGCTGTGGTCGGCGCTCGAAATGGGCGACGAGGAAATTATCGCCGCCACGCGGTTGACGATGGACGAGCGCTATGGCGCCGGCATGGCGGATTCGCAGACCTGGACCCGCCGCAACACGGTGCGCGACATGGTGGGCAAGGGGCTGCCCGAGGCCTGGCGCAAGGGGCCGCTGCTGGCCGAGGCGACCTATCCCGAAGCGATCGTCACTCGCGCCGTCAGCGATGGCGCCGCGCTCGATCTGGTGCTGCGTGCCGGCGCTGAGCCTTGCAAGACCCGGCTCGGCTTCGCGCGTTTGACCCCCGGTGCCAGCTACCGGGTGGTGCAGACCGGCGAGACGGTGACGGCTTCGCCCGAGGGCACGGCCACGCTCGCTTTCAAGCTCGACACGCGCAGCGAATTGAGGCTGGTCCCAGCCCCATGATGGCCTGCTGCCTCCTCGCCGCCTTGATCTTCGCCCAGATCCTGGCGACGGTGCGGCGTTGGGGCATCTTCTGGGGGGTGGTCAAACCCCGCGAATGGGAAAACCCGGAAACGGTGCTCAACCGCATCGGCACCTGGATCGCCCGCCCCCGCGTGAAGCGGGCGGTGTTTGCTGTTGCGGCGATCGAATTCGCGGTGCTGGGCGGCTGGGTCTATGTCGCGCATGGCACCCATTTCTATCAGCTGGGCGATCAGGCCCTGGGCCGGATGCGAGGGGAGACCATCGTCTATTCCGGCATCTGCGGCAGGGATGGACGTGACCGGACCGTGCGTATCGTGCTGAGCCAGGGACGCAGCGCTCAGATACGCGAGTTGTGACCAACGAATTCCAGGGCAGGCTGCGATGATGGCCTGACGGCTCGTCCTCAGACGCCGAACAGCGGCGGGATTGCCGCCAGTTCGTCCCCGGTAAACGTCGGATCGAGGTACTTGCCCAGCGTGCGGATGGTTTCGGCGTTGTCGCGCAACTCCTCGGGGCCATGGTGCGGATTGAAATAGCCCTCGCCAACGACAAAGCCGACCCGCGCCACCTTGCCCGATGACGAGCTGAAGATTTCCCCGTTCAGCGTGGTCGAGCGGTGCGCCAGCCACAGCACGGTGGGGGCGACGATTTCGGCCGGGCCCATAGGCACCTTGCCGGAGCTGATATCGTCGCGCCAGTTCTCACCCTCGACCACTGCGCCGCCGAAGAACACCTCGCGGTTCATCCGCGTGACGGCCATTGGCGCAACCGCGTTAACGGTGATGCCGCTGTCCTTGCACTCCTGCGCCATGCATTTGGTCAGGCCCGCAACCCCGAGCTTCGCCGCGCCATAATGCGTCAGAGTCTCGTTACCGGCGAAACCGGCGTTCGAGGTGGTGTTGACGATGCGGCCATAGCCTTGTTCGGCCATCAACGGCCAGGCCGCCCGGCTCATCAGGAAGGTGCCGTCGAGCGTGACCGACAGCATCCGCCGCCAGTCCTCGTCGCTGATCTCGGGCAGGGTGGCGTAGGCAATTGTCCCGGCGTTGTTGACCAGCACGGTGAGCTTGCCGAAATTGTCGAGTGCGGTCTGGACAATTGCGCGCGCACCGTCACTACTGGCGACAGAATTCGTGTCGGCGACCGCCCGCCCGCCCGCCCCGACGATTTCGTCCACGACTCCCTGCGCCACCGCGCGCGAGCCGCCACTGCCGTCGGCCTCCACTCCGGGATCGTTGACCACCACCGCCGCGCCGCGCGCCGCAAATGCCAGCGCATATTCCCGGCCAAGGCCGCGCCCGGCCCCGGTGACAATCACGACATCGTCGTCAAACCGCATTTCGCTCATGTCAGACATCCTTAATTGGGAATTTCGAACAGTCCGGCTGATCCCATGCCGCCTGCGACGCACATGGAAACAACCGCATAACGGACCCCGCGCCGCCGTGCCTCGATCAGGGCGTGGCCGGTGAGCCGGCTGCCGGTCATGCCGAAGGGATGACCCATGGCGATAGCGCCGCCGTTGACGTTGAGCTTTGCCTGATCGATCCCAAGCCGATCGCGGCAGTAGAGCACCTGGCTGGCGAAGGCCTCGTTGATTTCCCATAGGCCGATGTCGGCGACGGAAAGTCCGGCGCGGGCGAGCAATTTGGGAATCGCGAACACCGGGCCGATGCCCATTTCCTCCGGCGCGCAGCCGGCGGACTGAAAACCGCGGAAGATACCGAGAATCGGCAGCCCCTCGCGCTCAGCCAGGCTGCGCTCGACCAGCACCTGCGCCGACGCCCCGTCCGACAGCTGGCTGGCGTTGCCGGCGGTGACATGATGGCCTTCCTTCACAATCTGGCCGTCGCGCCACACTGGCTTGAGTTTCGCCAGGCCCTCCAGGGTAGTGTCGGCGCGGATGCCTTCGTCGGCTGCGAGCGTCACCTCCTCGGTGCCGGAAATGCTGCCATCTTTCTCAACGATATTCCGGCGGGTAGGGAAGGCGACGATCTCATCGGCAAAGCGCCCGGAATTGACCGCCGCCGCAGCGCGCCAGTGGCTTTCCGCTGCATAGGCGTCCTGCGCCGTGCGGCTGACACCATAGCGGTCGGCGACCAGCTCAGCGGTCTCGATCATCGCCATATAAGCATGCGGCACCGCCGCGCTGACCACTGCCAGCTGGGCGCGATAGGTTGGGGTGTGAGCATTGCGGGTGTGGGTGATCGATTCCGCGCCCGCCGACACGGCTACGTCGAGGTCTCCGGCGATGATCCCGCGCGCGGCGAAGGCCAACGCGGTAAGGCCCGAGGCGCATTTGCGGTCGACCGTGGTGGCGGGAACCGACAGCGGCAGCCCGGCGGCAAATAGCGACGTCCGCCCGGCATTGTTGCCCTGCGTGCCCCACTGGCTCGCCACGCCCATGACGAGGTCGTCGATCCGCGCCGGATCGATCCCGGCGCGAATGATTGCCGCCTTGATGACATGCCCCGCCATGGCCGGAACATCGGTATCGTTGAGCGCACCGCGAAACGCTTTGGCGATGCCGGTGCGGGCAGTGGAGACGATAACAGCTTCACGCATCTGTGTTGCTTTCGGTTGATTGGGTTCTGAGCGCGCGGCGCAGGATCTTGCCGGTCGGGCCCTTTGGGAGTTCCAGTAGTATATGCGGCATTATCGGCACCATCAAGGCGCAGCTGGCCATGCACAAGATGATGATGGACAAGTTGTCTGAGGTTCTGGACGAAGTCGCTGCCGTGCGCCGCGATCCTGGCGATCCCGGGATGGCGACGCCGTTCAGCCAGCTGCTCGGCATCCAGGCGGTGCTGAACATCGGCACCGGCAAGCGCTACGGCACGGAGCCGGATGAGGTGATCCAGTATGCCGGGGGCTTCTATCGGACGCGATGAACATCACTCTGCGCCGTTAGCGAGGATGCAGTTGCATCGAACCACCAGGCCCCCGCCCTCGACGGGGGGAGGTTGGGTGGCGGTGTATTGCCGCCAGGGGAGAGCGGGCACCATGCTGGACTAAATCCAGATGGTTGCTTAACTCGAACAAATGGACTCAGGCCATCCAAGCCGGTTCCGCGAAGAGGAGGCTGTGACGCGATGATTACGACCCAGCTTGCGCAGCACCCGGATAACGTTCCGCCCGAACGGGTAATCGATTTTGACGTCTATAACGCGGAATGGATAACTTCGGACTATCACGAATTTTTCGCTCCCCTCCAGGCCCCCGGCGTCGCCGATCTGGTCTGGACGCCGCGCAACGAAGGGCACTGGATCGTCACACGCGGCGAACTGATGTTGGAAATCTTCCCCAATTACCGCGACTTTTCCAACCGCATCGTGTTGATCCCAAAATCGGTTGGCGAACAGGATCAACGAGTACCGTCCACGCTCGATCCGCCCGATCACCAGCATTTCCGCGGTCTCATGAATGCGGGAATGGGGCCGGCTAGAATCAGGCAGCTCGAGCCGCTGATCCGGGAGACGGCAATCAGACTGATCGAGAGCTTCCAGCACGACGGTCATTGCGACTTCAACAAGCAATATGCCGAACAGCTACCAATCCAGGTGTTCCTGCGGATTGTCGATCTGCCGCTCAGCGATATTGATGAATTGAAATACTGGTGCGACCAGATCGTTCACCCCGATGGCGAAAACAGTTTTGAAGTATCCGAACAATGGTTTCACGACTATCTTGATCCCATTATTGACCAGCGCATAGGCAGAGACGGCCAGGATCTGCTCAGCACGATGATCAACGGCACTGTGTATGGGCGGCGCTTGACTAAGCCGGAGATGCACAACCTCTGCCTCCAGGCGCTATTGGGCGGCCTCGATACGGTTGTGAATTTCCTCGGCTTCGTCATGCTCGACCTGGCCCGAGACCCTGACCTGCGCCGCCGCTTGGCGCGTGACGGCGACATCATGCCAGCGGCCATCGAGGAATTCCTGCGGCGCCATGCGGTTGTGAATGTCGCCCGTGAGGTGCGCCATGACCTCGAATGCGATGGTGTCCAACTGAAGAAAGGAGATGTCGTCATGCTTCCAACGGTGCTGGCCGGCATCGATGAGCGCCTCAACAACTGTCCCTTCGCTGTGGATATCGATCGCAAGTCCCCGCGCCATGCCGCTTTTGGACGCGGTCCTCATTTTTGTCCCGGCGCACATCTTGCCCGGGAGGAGTTAAAGATCACGCTGCAGGAGTGGCTAAAGCGCATCCCAGACTTTGAGCTCGCGCAGGACACGGATTTGAGATTTCGCAGCGGCATCGTCGCGACGGTGAAGGGCGTCTCACTCGTTTGGTGACCCGCCACCCGCCTCAGTTGCTCACTGCAAATGCAGCGGCACCGCCTGATGCCCCAGCGGGCCGTGCCCTTTGCCGAAACCCGGCGCGGCTGCCAGCGCCGCGCGCACGAAGCTGCGGGCACCGCCGATCGCCGCTTCAAGGTCCATGCCCCGGCCCAGCAAGGTCGCGATCGCGCTCGCGAGGGTGCAGCCGGTGCCGTGGGTGTGGCGCGTAGCGATGCGGGGGGACTGCCAGATCACCGGATCACGGCCAGGTCGGACCAACCGGTCCTCGACAATATCGCCCTCGGCATCGCCGCCCTTGGCGAGATAGGCGATCCCGCGCGCCGTCATCGCCGCATCTCCGCTCAGGGCGGCGAGTTCGGCGACGTTCGGCGTGGTCAGCGTGGCGCGCGCCATCAGCCGTTCGAACGCCGCGACCGTTTCAGGATCGGCGAGCGCCGCGCCGCTCGTGGCGATCATCACCGGGTCGAACACGACAGGGATCGCCAGGCCCTCCAGCCGGTCCGCCACCATTTCCGCAATCGCGGGTGAGCCGAGCATGCCGATCTTGATCGCATCGACGCCTATATCGGTCAGGCAGGCATCGATCTGGGCGGCGACCAGAGCGGGCGCCAGCACTGCGACAGCCTGCACGCCCGTGGTATTCTGCGCGGTGATCGCGGTAATCGCGCTCATCGCATAGCCGCCGAGCATGGTGATCGTTTTGATGTCGGCCTGGATACCCGCGCCGCCCGAGCTGTCGGAGCCGGCGATAGTCAGGATGCGCGGCGGGGAGGTCATGCCCGGTGCCTTGGTCGGCACGGGTCCTGTCGACGAACCGACATGACCTCCGCCCCAATCACCCCGCAGCCTCGGCCACGGCTGCGCAGATCGCGCCGACCACGCTCTCCACTTGCCCCGCATCATCGCCCTCGGCCATCACCCGAATCACCGGTTCCGTACCGGAGGGACGAATCACCAGCCGACCTTTGCCCTTAAGCGAAGCCTCTGCTTCAGCAATCACGGCCTGCACCCGCGCATCCTCAAGCGGCTTGCCCCCGGCGAAGCGCACATTGCGCAAGAGTTGCGGCACCGGATCGAACAGATGCAGCAGCTCGCTCGCGCGCTTGCCCGACTGCACCAGCGCGCCCAGCACTTGCAGCGCGGCGATGGTGCCATCGCCGGTGGTGGCGTGATCGAGCAGGATGATGTGGCCGGACTGTTCGCCGCCAACATTGTAGCCGCCTGCCTTCATCGCCTCAAGTACGTGGCGGTCGCCGACCTTGGCGCGGATCAGTGCAAGGCCCTGACCACCGAGAAACCGCTCGAGGCCGAGGTTCGACATCACCGTCGCCACCACCCCGCCGCCCCGCAGTTCGCCGTGCGCGGCCAGCCGGCTGCCGATCAGCGCCATCAGCTGGTCGCCATCGACCGTCTTGCCCCCCTCGTCGACGACGATCAGCCGGTCGGCATCGCCGTCCAGCGCAATGCCGATATCGGCGCCCTCGTCCACCACCGCCTGTTTTATAGCGCCGAGCGACGTCGAACCGACGCCATCGTTGATGTTCTTGCCATTGGGCGAAACCCCCAGCGTGACGATCTCCGCGCCCAGCTCCCAAAACACCGAGGGCGCGACCTGATAGGCGGCGCCGTGGGCGCAATCGACGACGATCTTGAGCCCGTCGAGCCGGATATCGTCATGCAATGAGGCCTTGACCGCATGAATATAGCGCCCGCGCGCATCGTCGATCCGCCGCGCCCGGCCGATGTCGCTCGCAGGCGCGAGCGCGAGGTCGCCCGCCAGCATCGCCTCGATCGCCAGCTCGTCCTCGTCGGAAAGCTTGAAACCGTCCGGGCCGAACAGCTTGATGCCGTTGTCCTCATAGGGATTGTGGCTTGCCGAGATCATCACCCCGACATCGGCGCGCATTTCGCGGGTGAGCAGCGCCACCGCCGGCGTCGGCATCGGCCCGAGCAGCACGACATCCATGCCGACGCTGGTGAAGCCGGCAACCATCGCGCTTTCGAGCATATAGCCCGACAGCCGGGTGTCCTTGCCGATGACGACGCGGTGACGGTGGCTGCCGCGCAAAAAACGCGTGCCCGCCGCCTGGCCGACCTTCATCGCCACCGCGGCGGTCATCACCCCCATATTGGTGAGCCCGCGAATTCCGTCGGTGCCGAAATACTGCCTGCTCATGCGCGCCCCATCTGGTTGAAAACCGCTGCGTTGCTATGTCGCGGCGCGGCGCTAATGTCACGCCTGTTGGGCGCTAAAAGGGGGCAGGGACCGCATGGCCGACGAGACGCAGGCGCTGCTGCTGCCGGATGTGCGCGTGCCCGCGGTCTGGACCTTTGCCGGGCTGGCGGCAGGTCTCGCCGCCGGGCTGGTGCTGCGGAACACCGCGCTGCTGGTTCCGGCGATGAGCATTGCGGCACCGGTCGGCGCGCTCTGGTTGAAAGCGCTGCAGATGACGATCCTGCCGCTGGTGACGGCGCTGCTTTTCCTGGGCGTGGTGCGTAGCGTCGCGGCGGCAGCGGCGGGCGCCACGGCAAGGCGCACACTCACGCTGTTCGCCGCGCTGCTGCTCACCGGCGCGGGTGTGGCGGTGCTGCTGACGCCGTTGCTGCTGCGGGCCATGCCGATCCCCGCCGAGGCGGCGGAAGGGTTGGTTGGTGCCGGGGCGCACGCGACTGGCCCGGTGCCCGGAATCGGCGATTTCATAGCGTCGCTGGTGCCCGCCAATGTCCTGGCGGCTGCGGCGCAGGACGCGATGCTGCCGGTCATCCTGTTCACCGCGTTGTTCGCTCTCGCCGCAACCCGCCTGACGCAAGCGCCGCGCCGCGTGCTGACCGGTCTCGCCGAAGCCTTGGCCGGGGCGATGATGGTGATCATCGGCTGGGTGCTGGCGCTGGCGCCGCTCGGCGTCTTCGCGCTGGCACTGGGGGTCGCGGCGAGCAGCGGGACTTCGGCCGTTGCCGCGCTGGCGCATTATATTGCGGTGGTGAGTTCAATCGGCGCGGTGGTGCTGGTCGCCGCCTACGGCGTTGCCATCGGCATCGCGCGCCAGAGCCCCGGCAGCTTCGCCCGCGCCGTGGCGCCGGCGCAGGCCGTGGCGATCTCCACGCAATCCTCGCTCGCCAGCCTGCCGGCGATGCTGGCTAGCTGCCGCCGCCTGGGCTTGAGCGAGACCAGCGCCGAATTCGTCCTGCCGCTCGCCGTCGCCCTGTTCCGCGCAACTGGCCCGGCGATGAACCTTGCCGTCGCGATCTATGTGGCGAAGCTTTCCGGTGTGGCGCTGACCCCGGCGGCGCTGGCGGCGGGCGTTGCGGTCGCCATGCTGACGACGCTGGGCTCACCCTCGCTGCCCGGCTCGATCAGCTTCGTCACCGCGATTGGCCCGATCGCGCTGGCGATGGGCGTGCCGCTTGGCCCGCTGGCGCTGCTGGTCGCGGTCGAGGTGCTGCCCGACATCATGCGCACGCTGGGCAATGTGACGATGGATGTGGCCGTGACGGCGGTGGTGGACCGAAGGAGCTGATAGGACCTTCTTTAACCTGCCTCGTCACCCTGAACTTGTTTCAGGGCCCATTTCCCGGTCCAACCCGCAGCGCCAGGAAAGGCCCAAACCGCGCTGATGATTTTCCCCTGAGGCAGCTGGAGGTGCGGCACAATGGGTCCTGAAACAAGTTCAGGATGACGAAATTGGCTGGGGCGGTTCGTTTGCGATAGCCCCCTCAAGAGGGGAGGATTACAGCGCCTTCTCGTAGATGTTGTATTCGCGGTTGACCTTGCTGCCGATGGCGTCGGCGATGGCGTTCATCCCCTGGTTGTCGTCGAGCACCCAGCCGATCTCGCTGCGCTTGCCGCCATAGCGGCTTACAGCTGCGCGGCGGATCTGCTCGATCATCATGAAGGCGAGCTGGCTGGCGACACGCGACGCCTGCAATTTTTTGCGCACGCCCATCAGCGGCACCCGCATATCGGCGTTGGAGGGCTTCCACAGCCACAGGCCGAGCTTCAGCCAGCCCAGCAGGCTTGGCTTGCCGTTCTTGCGGTTCAGCCGCTTCAGCTCCTTGTTGGCCTCGGGCAGCGTCATCATGAAGGCGACCGGTTCGCCGTCCAGCTCGGCGACCATGATCAGATCCTCATGCACCAGCGGCTTGAGTTTCCTGGCGGTAAAGGCGATTTCGCTGTCGGTGATCGGCACGAAGCCCCAATTGTCCGACCAGGCATCGTTGAGAATGTCGAGCAGTAGGTGGGCTTCCTCGGCATAGCGCTTCATCTCGATCTTGCGCACATTGATCCGGGGGTTCTTCTCGCCCGAGGCGACGATGCGCTGGATCAGCGGTGGGAACGGCTTGAGAATATCGAGGTCATAGGTTTTAAGAACCTTGGCGACCGTATAACCCAGCGCCTCGATCCAGCCCTGGTAGCGCGGCGAATTGTGACCCATCATCACCGTCGGCGGATGGTCGTGACCTCTGACCAGCAGGCCCGGTTCCTCCCAGATCGACAGGCTGATCGGCGCGAGCACCCGGGTCATGCCCTGCGCCCGCAGCCAATCCTCTGCGGCGGCGATCAGCGACTGGGCGGCTACCTGGTCCTCGGCTTCGAAGGCGCCCCAGTTGCCCGTGCCCGGCCCCATCCCCTGTGCCGCCGGCGCGGTCAGCGCCAGCTCGTCGATATGCGCGGAGATGCGGCCGACCACCGCGCCGCCGCGCCGCGCGAGGAAATAGTGGCAGCGGGCGTGTTCGTGGAACGGATTGCCGCCGGGGGTGTATTTCTCGACCTCGTCGGAGCGCAGCTGCGGCACCCAGTTGGGGTCGGCGGCGTTGATGCGATAGGCGAAGTCGATAAAGGCGTCCTTATCGCTCTTGGTGACGACAGGAGTAATGACTATGTCTGACGAGGTCACGATCATGCCTTTTTTTGACGCCACACCGCAGTGCGTATGCACCAGCCGCCTTGTCAAGTTGCCCGGTCCGTGTTGGCGGCGCTCAGCACGGCGCTGGGGGCGCAACCTGGAATCTTTGCATGAATGCCTATAAATCCCTTTCCCCGGCATCGGCGCAGGCGGCCGCACCAGCCGCGGTTATCGCCGACGACATGGCGATGCTGCGCGCTGCGGCCGAGCTGACCCGCGACATTTCCGAGGCCCGGCCTTGGGTCTACTGGCCCGACATGCTGCTTTCCGCCGCGGTGGGCTATGCCGCGCTGGCCGGGGCCATCGTCTTGACCAACCCTTGGGCAGTGGCGGCTTCGGCCGCGGTCGCCGTGATTTTGCTCTATCGCGCGCTGCTGTTCATCCATGAGCTGACCCATATTCACCGCGACGCGCTGCCCGGCTTCCGGCTGGCGTGGAACCTGGCTGTCGGCATTCCGCTGCTCACCCCGTCTTTCATGTATGAGGGCGTCCATACCCTGCACCACGCCCGCACGCGTTATGGCACCGCCGAGGATCCTGAATATCTGCCGCTCGGCCTGATGAAGCCGTGGACGTTGCCCCTCTTCCTGCTGATCGCGGTGTTCCTCCCGCTGGCGCTGCTGCTGCGCGGCGCCTTGCTGGTGCCGCTGGGGGCGGTTATCCCGCCGCTGCGGCGGCTGGTATGGGCGCGCTTCTCGTCGCTGTCGACCAACCCGGAGTTTCGCCGCCGGCCGCCCGATGGTGAGCTGGCCCGCATGGTGGTCTGGCAGGAACTGGGCGTTTCGCTGTGGTCGATGGCGCTGCTGGCAAGCCCCTGGTGGCTCGGGTGGCGCCCACTGGCGATTTCCCTGGCCGTCCTCGCGGGCGTAGCGGTGCTCAACCAGCTGCGCACTTTGGCGGCGCATCTATGGACCAACGACGGCGAGTCGATGACGGTGACGGCGCAGTATCTCGACTCGGTCAATGTGCCGCCGCCCGAGCTCCTGGCGCCGCTTTGGGCCCCGGTCGGACTGCGCTACCACGCGACCCACCACCTGTTGCCCAGCCTGCCCTACCATTCGCTGGCCGAGGCGCATCGCAGGCTGACGGCGCAGCTCGGTCCCGGATCGACGTATGCAGGGGGCAATTATCCCGGCCTCGCAACACTCCTCGCCCGGCTGGCGACAAGCACGATGCGCAAGGCCTGAGGCGGGCCCACGAGCGGGATGCGCTTAAGCTGACCACGCTCGATTGTCCCCCTCCGAAGACGTGGCCTGCCGAAGGGGTCTGCATCCAAGGCGAGGGGTCGCCCTATTCCTCGGTGCGCACCAGCACGGTTTCGCCCACCAATGCAAACAGCAGGAACGGCGCCCAGGCCGCAACCAGCGGAGGGTAGCCGCCGAAATTGCCCATGGCCAGCGCGGCATTGTCGACCACGAAATAGGCGAATCCCAGCGACATGCCGACGATCGAGCGGATCAGCAGCTGGCCCGAACGGGCCAGGCCGAAGGCGGCAATCGCCCCCAGCAGCGGCATCAGCATCGCTGACAGCGGGCCGGACAGCTTGTGCCACCATTTGCCCACAAGCTCGCTGGTCCGCCGCCCCGCTGCCTGCAATTCGCGGATCGATTGTGACAGACGGAAAATGTCCTGGCTATCGGCATTGACCGCGCTGATCGCCAGTTGCGCGGGTGTGATACCGCGCGCCACGACCAGCGGCGCCACGGTAGCGCTGACGGCGCTCGCAACTTCGAAGCGCAGCGGTGCCTCCAGCCGCCAGCCAGGCGCGGCATAGGTGGCGCGCGGGCTGCGCAGCTGTTCGGTGACCATTCCGGCCGCGTCGCGCCGGTACCAGGTGACCCGCCGCATCCCCATGCGCGCACCCTCACCGGTCAGTTCGCCGACCGCGAGGATGTCGTTGCCGTCGCGCACAAAGACATTGTTGCGAACACCGGAATCCTGCGGCACCGGTCCGAAATCAACCGCCTGCCACGCTGACAAGGTCGCGTTCGCGCGGGTGACAATCCGCTCATTGAAACCGAAGCTCAGCAGCGAGACAACCGCCGCGGTAAGCATCAGCGGCGCCAGCACCTGATGCGCGGAGAGCCCGGCGGCCTTCATCGCGATCACTTCGCTGTTCTGGTTAAGCGCGGCCAGAGTGAAGATCGTCGCCAGCAGCACCGAATAGGGCAGGAAGCGGGCGATCAGCTGCGGCGCGCGCAGCGACACATAGGTCCACAGCTGCGCCTCGTCATTACCGGGATGGGCGAGGATCTTGCCGCTCTCGCTCAGCAGGTCGAGCATCTGCAGAACCAGCACCAGCATGATCAGCACCGCGACGATGCGCAGGGCGAACAGCCGCGCGAGGTAAAGGGTCAGCGTGCGCGAAGGAAAAAATTCCAGCTGCATCAGGCGAGACCGGGATTGCCCCGCCGGCTCAGCGCGCGCAGCCGCTTGCCTATATTCTGGGCAACGCGTTCCAGCGCGCCGATCGGCTGGCCGCCGGGGACATAGGCGATGCGCCAGTACATCCAGCCAATCAGCGCAGCGAAGATCACGAACGGCCCCCACTGCACCAGCATCGGATCGGCGCGGCCGATCGCGGCGGCGTCCTCCCCGTATTGGCAGACCTTGTGATAGACCACGACCACGACGATCGAGACGAACACGCCGAGCGAGGAGGTCGACCGCTTGGGCGGGATGGCCAGGGCCACCGCCAGCAGCGGCAGGAAGATCATCATCGCCACTTCGGCTATCCGGTAGTTGAAGCTGGCCCGGCTGACCAGGCGGGCGTCGGGCGGTGTCTCATCGCCCCAGCCGATGCGCAGCAGTTCGGGCAGGATCGATTCGCGGTCCGTGCCGCGCTGGCGGAAACGCTCGAGCGCGGGCAGCTCGATTGGCAGATCGTGCCGCGTGAAGCTGAGCACCCGCGGGGCAGCGCCTGGCGCGTCCTGCAGGATCTGTCCCTGGCTGAGCCGCAGGATGATGGTGTCGGGATTGTTCTTGAGCGCCAGAAACCGGCCCTCGCGTGCGGAGATCGACAGCACCTGGCCCCGCGAATTGGCGACCCGGGCGAATATTCCGATCAGCTGCCGGCCCTCGTCCCGGCTTTGCTCGATGCGCAGCGCCATCCGGTCCTGCAGCGTGGTGAATTCGCCGACCTTGATCGCCGCGCCCAGCGCGCCGGACCGCAATTCATATTGCAACTGCTCGTAGTAGTAGCGCGACATCGGCTGGAGATAGCCGACGATCACCAGATTGACCGCCATCAGCGCGGCGGTGATCAGATAGGGCACCCGCAGCAACCGGTTGTAGCTCAGGCCAACGGCGCGCAGCACATCGAGTTCGCTGGTGGTGGCCAGCTTGCGGAAGGCGAACAGGATGCCGAGCATCTGCCCCAGCGGAATGGCGAACCCGGCGTACTCCGGCAGCAGGTCGGCCAGCATGCGGAACACCACGCTGACCGGACCGCCCTGGGTGGCGACGAAATCGAACAGCTTGAGCATCTTGTCGAGGATCAGCAGCGAAGCGGCGATGACAAACACCGCCACCATCGGCCCGACGACGAGCCGAAAGATGTATCGATCTATGGCGGTGAGGAATGGCAAAGGGCAGCCCGGCTTGATGCGCGCCGAAAGCGGCGGTCAGGCAAGCCTTATCGTTCGCGCTTTGCAAGGGAAAGCCCCAATCGCGGGTGCGAGGCAGGACGCTCAGGCCTTCTCCAGCGTGCATTGCAGCGGATGCTGGTTGCGATGGGCGAAGTCCATCACCTGATTGACCTTGGTTTCGGCAATTTCATAGGGGAATACCCCGCAGATGCCGATGCCCTTTTGATGAACGTGGAGCATCACCCGGGTCGCCTGTTCGAGGTTCATGTTGAAAAAGCGTTTGAGCACCATGACGACAAATTCCATCGGGGTGTAGTCGTCGTTCAGCAGCAGCACCTTGAACTGGCTCGGCTTCTTGGATTTGGTGCGGGTCTTGGTCGCGGTGCCGAGCTGATCCTGCCCGTTGCCCCCGCCCGAATCGCTGCCGCCCGAATCGCCATCCCCCGCAGCACGCAGCTGCGCGCAGGGGTTCAGCTGGTTTAGCTGCGAATCTTCAGGGTCGGAACACCATGCCATCGTGACAGAATATCGCATCGAGGGGGTACAAAACAAGGTGTCGATGCCACCATCTGGTTTCGGAAATGCAAACGGGCCGGACAGTATGCACCGTCCGGCCCGCGCATGCGGCAGATCCGACCTGCAGAGGAAAGCCGGATCGCCGAGAATCAGGCGGCTTGCTTGATAATCTGCACGGCCAGTTTTGCGCGGGCGGCAATCGGCACGAAGGCGTCGCCGACCAGCCTGAGCATGGCCTCGCTGTTCTTCGAGTTGATCGCGATGGCCTGATCGACATTGCGGCGCAGGATCGTGCTTTGCAGCTGGACCAGGTCAGTCGGCGATTTCACCGCAACCAGCGCCTTAACGTCGGCAGTCACGGTTTCGACCGCAGCCTTGCTCTCGGCGACATAGGTCTTGCCGATGTCCTGCAAGCCATTGGCGAAGATCTTGCCCGATGCGACCACCGCCTCGACGTTGCCCTTGGCAAAGCCAGAGGCCTCGCCAAGAACGGCGCTACCCTTGCCGAGGGCGGACTTGGCTTTTGTCTGGGCAACAGCGACGATGGTCTTGAAGTCGGGGGTGTAGGTGGCGGATTTCGTATTGGACATGGGAGTCTCCTTCAAACGGTTGAGAACTTTGGTGGGTGCGGATTGAATCTTCAGCCTGATCGGCTTTGCCGCAGTGGGCAATGCTGTCTTGGCGGGTTTCGCGGAAACAGGCTTTTTTGCGGCTACCGGTTTCTTGGCAGCCACCTTGCGGGGGGCGGTCTTCGGGGCAGCGGCTGCCTTGATTCGCTCGGCTTTGGGCGCCTTCGGAGCCTTTGGCGTCGCGGCAGCGATGCGCTTCAATGCTGGCTTGGCCAGGTCGGCTTCCAGCTCGGCCGGAAGCTCGACCTTCGCCGGGCTGGGGAGCGCGGGCGAAGCAGCAGCGGCCGCTGGCTTCACAGTTTTTTCTTCCGGAGCTTCGCGGACCGGGTTGGGCTTGGCCCGAAATTCGAGCGATGCAGGTGCCTGCGCGTCGGTCTTGGCAGGGCCCTTTTCGGCAGCGCTGGCATAGGCTTTTTCGGCGGATTCAGTACCGTTGATGTCTCCGGTATCGGCCATGATTGATCAGTCCTTCGCTCTTATATCCCGCACGTGCGGCTTCAATGCTGCGGTGCACCATTTACCGTTCGCAGAAGCGAAGTCAACCACGAATGTTGCAATGCAGCAAAAAATATTGGGGTGCGGTGGGGACTGCGCCTAGCGCGTTTTCACATAGCGTCCCGGCGCGTCCTCGATCACCGCATCGCCGGCGCCGCCTGGCGCGCGTTTTCCCGTGGCTGGCGCCTGGCCGGTATCTTGTGCCCGCAGCCACTGCGCCCAGTGCGGCCACCAGCTGCCTTTGTGTTCACTGGCCCCGGCAATAAAGGCCTCAAGGCTGTCCGCCGCGCAGTCGTTGGTCCAGTATTGATATTTGCCCGCTGCGGGCGGATTGACCACGCCGGCGATATGCCCGGAACCTGCCAGCATGAATGTCCGGTCGCCCTTGAAATGGTGCGTCAGCTTCCACACGCTTTCGGGCGGCGCGATGTGGTCCTCCCGGCCGGCCTGGATATAACACGGCGTCTCGACCCGGCCGATGTCGATCGCTGTGCCCAGCGCCGATAGCGAATCGGCCACTGCCAGGCGATTGTCGCGGTAAAGATCGCGCAAGTAAGCCTCATGCCACTTGGCTGGTAAATTCGTAACATCGCCGTTCCAGTGCAGCAGATCGAAGGCCGGGTAGTCTTCGCCCATCAGGTAGTTTTTGACGACGTAGTTCCAGATCAGGTCCTGCCCTCGCAGCAGATTGAAAGTCGCCGCCATCACCCGCCCGTCGAGAAAACCGTCCGGCGCAAGCCTGCCGATCGCGGCGATTTGCGAGTCGCCGATGAAATGCTTGAGATCGCCCGCCGCCTCGAAATCGATCTGGGCCGTGAAGAAGGTCGCGCTTTTCACCTTTTCCGCATCGCCGCGCCGCGCCATGATTGCCAGCGCCGCGGCCAGGGTGGTGCCGGCGACGCAATAGCCGATGACATGGACAGCGGGAACGCCCAGCCGCGCGCGGACCGTGTCGATGGCGTCGATCTCGGCGGCGATGTAATCGTCCCACACCACTTCGGCCATCGAAGCGTCGGCGGATTTCCACGAGACCATGAACACCGAAATGCCTTGCTCCACCGCCCAGCGCACGAAGCTCTTCGCCGGGTTAAGATCGAGAATGTAGAAACGGTTGATCCACGGCGGGAAGATCACCAGCGGCACCGCGAGCACGTTTTCGGTCACCGGGCTATATTGGATCAGCTGGTAGAGCGGCGTTTCATGCACCACCTTGCCCGGGGTGACGGCGATGTTCTCGCCAAGCCGGAAGGCGGATGCATCGGTGTGGGTGAGCTGGCCGCGCTGCAGATCGGCGAGCAGATGGGCAAAGCCCGTGACCAGGCTCTCACCCTTGGTGGCGGACGCCTTGGCGAGCGCTTGCGGATTGGTCGCGAGGAAATTGGCGGGGCTGAGCGCGTCCAGTACGACATCGGTAAAGAAACGATGCTGCGCCGACTTCGCGGGATCCGCCGCTGCGGCCTCCTTAGCCATCGCCGCCAGTTCTTCGCTCATCAAGAGATAGGTCTGATGGATCAGCGCATAGAGCGGCGATTGGCGCCAGGCCGGATCGGCAAAGCGGCGGTCGCGGCGCGGCAGTTCGGGCTCGCCCCCGCCATCCGCTGCGGCATTCGGCCCGATACCATATTGGCCCAGCACGGTTTGCCACAGCGACAGGCCGCTTTCCCACAGCCGCAGCTGCCGCTCCGGGTCGGACAGCGGCAGCGACTGGCGCCAACCATCGAGCAGCGTCAGCCAGGTGGCCGGTTTGGTGTAATGCGACCCCCGGCTTGCCGCTTTGACGGCCTGCTGCTGCTGGAACTCCAGCCACATCGCCTGCATCCGGCCTGCGACCTCGGCCCACTGCGCACCGTCTCCGGCACCTGGCAGGCCAGCATCTTCGCCGGGGAGCAATTGTCCCCAAGCCTGGGACAGGGCATCGTTCTGGGCCCGCAGCAATTCGGCAAAACCGTCGCCGCCTTCCTCGTTTCCGCCAAGATCGTCGGCCATCTGAACTGTCTCCCTAACCTCGGCCCGCAGCCCGCCGGTTGCCGTAGCGAGCCATCGCCACCCCGGGATCAGCATAGCTTCCCAAGCGCCATTTGCCAGCGGCAGTTTATCGCCTAAGAAACAAGGCTTGCGGCACTTTCGCCGCAGGCAAACGGATGTTCTGAGGTCATGGACGACGAGTTCTACCGCATCAAGCGACTGCCGCCCTATGTCATCGCCGAAGTGAATGACATGCGCGCTGCAGCCCGCCAGGCGGGTAGGGACATCATCGACCTTGGCATGGGTAACCCCGATCTGCCGCCGCCGGCGCATGTCATCGACAAGCTGTGCGAGGTTGCCCGGAAGCCCGACGCTCATGGCTATTCGGCGTCCAGGGGCATCCCCGGGCTCCGTAAGGCGCAGGCCAATTACTATGCCCGCCGCTTCGGCGTCGAACTCGACCCGGCCAGCGAAGTCGTGATGACGATGGGATCGAAGGAAGGCCTGGCCAGCATGGCGACGGCGATGACCGCGCCCGGCGATGTCGTGATGGCGCCCAATCCCAGCTACCCGATCCACACCTTCGGCTTCATCATCGCCGGAGCGACGATCCGCGCGGTCCCAGTTACACCCGACGAGAACTACTGGCGCGCGCTGGAGCGGGCGATGGCCTTCACCGTGCCGCGCCCCTCGGTGCTGATCGTCAACTATCCCTCGAACCCGACCGCCGAGACAGTCGACCTGGCGTTCTATGAGCGGCTGGTCGCCTGGGCGAAGACCAACAAGGTCTGGGTGCTTTCGGACCTTGCCTATTCGGAACTCTATTACGACGGCAATCCGACCCCCTCGATCCTGCAGGTTCCGGGCGCCAAGGACATCGCCGTCGAATTCACCTCGATGAGCAAGACCTTCTCGATGGCCGGCTGGCGGGTTGGCTTTGCAGTCGGCAACAAGCGGCTGATCGCGGCGCTGAGCCGGGTGAAAAGCTACCTCGATTACGGCGCCTTCACCCCGATCCAGGCCGCCGCCTGCGCCGCGCTCAACGGCCCGCAGGACATTGTCGAAAAGAACCGCACGCTCTATCGCAAACGGCGCGATGTGCTGGTCGAATCGTTTGGCCGGGCGGGCTGGGAAATCCCTTCGCCCAAAGCCTCGATGTTCGCCTGGGCGCCGCTGCCGCCGGCATTGAAGGACATGGGCAGCCTCGAATTCTCCAAGCAGCTCCTCACCCACGCCGAGGTCGCAGTCGCGCCCGGTGTCGGTTACGGCGAGGAAGGCGAGGGCTTCGTGCGCATCGCCATGGTCGAGAACGAACAGCGGCTGCGGCAGGCGGCGCGTAACATCAAGCGCTACCTCGCCGGCATGGGGGTTAACAGCACGGCGGCTTGATTGCATTTGCTGTGCGGCAGCCTATCGCCTATCTGACACCTTAGTCGATAAAGGTGGCAAAAGCCGGCCCAATGAGTCGGGAGCGGGGCGTAATCATGACGCAATTGTCTGATGTTCAGGCGTTTATTGATCGATCCCGCAAGGCGTCAAGCCCTGCGGACCTGCACGACCTCATGCACGGCATTTCCGCAGATATGGGGTTCGACTTTTTCGCTCTGGTCCACCATGTGGACCTGCGGCCTTTCGGCATGGTCAATGGTCAGTCGTTGACGAGCGAATTCATCGCGCTCAGCAATTATCCGCAGGCCTGGATCGAGCAGTATATCAACGACGATGTCGTGAACTTCGATCCCCGCCTGCTCGCCAGCCAGCGCACCAATGTCGGCTTCGGCTGGGACCAGATCCACGAACTGATCGATATTACGCCGATGCACCTGAAAACGATCGAGCGGGCCAGACACGCCGGGATAGACGACGGCTTCACGGTCCCCGCCAACGTCCCGGGCGAAATAAACGGTTCGTGCAATTTCGCAGTCGGCCCGAAGCGCGCCGCACCGCGGATCAATTTCCCGATGGCCCAGCTGGTCGGCTCTTTCGCCTTTCAGGCGGCCCGCAGCATGGTCGTCCGTTCGCGCGGACTGACCGCCCGCCCGCCCGTGAAGCTGACCGATCGCCAGCTCGAATGCATCGTGCTGGTGGCGCGCGGCAAGACCGATTGGGAGATCGGCACAATTCTCGGAATCTCCGAGCAAACCGTTAAGCAGCACATTGCCGATGCGCGGTCCCGCTACGATGTTCCCAAGCGCATGCAGGTGGTGCTTCGCGCGCTGTTCGACGGCGCCGTCCCGCTGAGCGAAATGCTCTGCTGACAAGTCCATCCCCCTTTCGGGGGAGTGCGGCCAACCCGTAACTCGTCCAGTTTCCTTGCAAGCCAAAAAGGCGGGAGGGAACGATGATCGAACATTTGAAACGGGTCCACGCCGCAACGATGCCGGCGCTGTTTTCCTCAATGCATGCCGACCGCAAGGCGGTGTTTGTCGACCGGCTGAAATGGGACGTTCCGCACGATGGAGCCTTCGAGAAGGATCAGTACGATACCGACCAGGCGGATTACCTGATCCTGCAGGATAGCGAGAGCCACCAGCACCACGGCTCGGTCCGGCTGCTTCCGAGCTTGGGCGGCCATATCCTCGGCGATGTTTTCCCGTTTCTGTGCGATGGACCGGTGCCGAAGGGCCCGCGCATCCGCGAGATTACCCGGCTCGTTGTCTCGCCCAGCGTGCGGCGCAGCGAGCGCATGGCGACCCGAAACCTGCTGGGACGGGCGATGATCGAATTCGGGCTGATGACCGGAGTCGAGAAATACACCGCGGTTTGCGAAATGGGCTTCCTGACCCAGCTGCTCGCCGCCGGGTGGCACATCGATCCGCTGGGCATGCCGCGCGAGGTCGCCGGCTCGGTAATCGGTGCGGTGCTGATCCATGTCGAAGAATCGAGCATTGAATTTACAGCTGAGGCGTGGCGCCATCCGGGTCCGGCGCTACGCCTCTACCAACGCACCGCCGCGATGGCGGCGTGAACCGGGGAGGAGAATAGTCCATGCAACTGCTGCCAGGCGCCGAAGCACCGGCCCAGCCGTCCTCCCCCGCGGCCCGGCGGCTGCTCGATGACGGTTTCCTGATCATCGAGAACGCCGTGCCGTCCGCCACCTTCGCGCAGGTTAATGCCGAGCTGGCGCCGCATTTCGCGGCCGCACCGTTCGGCACCGGGGCGTTTTACGGGCCGGAGACCAAGCGCTTCGGCCGCGCCCTGGCGCGGTCACCGACGCTTGCCGAACTGGTGCTGGATCAATCGATTTTCAGATTGATTACCGAAGTTCTTGGCCCCAATTGCGACACGTTGCAGCTTAACCTGACCCAGGGCATCGAAATCCATCCCGGTGCGCCGGCGCAGGGCCCGCACCGCGATGCCGACATGTGGTGGCTGCCGCGCGGCCAGATGGAATGCATGGTCAATGTCATGTGGGCGCTCGATGATTTCACCGAGGCAAACGGCGCGACCCGGCTTTGGCCGCAGAGCAACCGCACCCACCTTGATCAGGACCTGCTGCCCGACGAGATGGCCATCCCCCTGGTCATGCCGCGGGGTTCAGCCTGCCTGATCCTCGGCTCGACGATGCATTCGGGCGGTTCGAATTTCTCGGCCGCGCCGCGCCGGGGGCTGATCGTGAGCTATTGCCTGGGCTGGCTCAAGCCGTGGGAAAACCAGTGGCTCGCCTATCCGCCCGAAGTGGCGCGGCAATTTTCGCCGGAACTCGCAGCGCTGATCGGCTACCGCCAGCACCGCCCCAGCCTGGGAAATTTCGAGGGGCAGTGCCCGTCGGCGCTGCTGCGGGACGAGGCCAGCGCCGAGCGTTCATGGACCGACACGCTGATGCCCGAACAGGCGGCGCTGGCTGATCAATACCGCGAAATGCAGCTGGCCGCGCGGCAGGCTGCCTAGAAACCCGGACAGTTCGGTCAAGCGGGCGATGTAGGCGAAGAGCCAGCTGCGGTGCGAGTGCATCCTGAGCCCGAGCAGGCAATCAATCTTCGATCAGGCTCCGCTCTTCCTTGGCGGCATCGCGCTTGGCGCGTTCGGCCTCGACTACGATCGCGCGGTTGGCCAGTTCCTGCCAGGCGGCCTGGGCGTCGAGATATTTGGTGCGAAGATTGGGCAGTGCCGCGCCCTCCGCAGACTTGGCGCAGCTAGCCACCTGTTCGAGATAGAAGGTGATCGGCGCGGGCATTGCGTCTCTCCTGTGCGGCCAGCAGGCGCGCTCCGCGGCCGGTGACTGCGGTGCTAAAGCCGGTTCAGCGCCGCTTGTTACGCGGGCCGGGCAGGCTGGCGAATCCGGGACCACGATCGCGAAATACGATGCGGCCCTTTTCGAGGTCATACGGGGTCATCTCGACGCGCACCCGGTCACCGACCACCGAGCGGATGCGATGTTTACGCATCTTTCCAGCGGTATAAGCGATAATCCGGTGGTTGTTTTCCAGCATGACGCCAAAACGCCCATCCGGAAGGATTTCGTCGATCTGGCCATCAAGGGTCAACAGCTCCTCTTTGGCCACTGGTTACGCGGCCTCAAGATTGACGGCGGAAGTCTTGCCGCGCTGATCGGTTTCAAGTTCGTAGCGAACCCGCTGGTCCTTTTCCAACGTGCCCATGCCAGCCCGCTCAACCGCGCTAATGTGGACGAAGCTGTCGCCGCCGCCTTCATCGGGCGCGATGAAGCCATAGCCTTTTTCGGAATTGAAGAATTTTACGGTGCCTACCGGCATATTGAGATCCTTTCACGAAATCTGATACCCGCGACACCGAGGTCGGCGGAGCAAGGTTGCGTGAGAGGAACAGGTGGCCGCAGCCGAAAGTTCCGTCGCAGGCGACGATAGCCCCGCCTAATTAGGCGCTTAAGGTCGAAATTGCAATGATTCGCTGGATTGACCGCGATTGCGGGAGGACTCGGGCAAAGCGCCCGCAATCGCAGTCGGTTAGCTGGCCGTGCGTGCCTTGCCGCGAAAATTGCCCGGCCCGCTGCGCCCGTTAAAATTACGCTTCTGGGCACCCTCGGGACGGCGGTCGCCTTCGGGGCGCGGCGGGCGGCGGTCGCCCGGCGCGGCATTGTGCCGCTCGCCTTGGGGCCGTGCCGGGCGACGCTCGCCTTCCGGCTGCTGCGGCGGACGCCGCTCGCCTTCGGGACGTGCGGTTCGGCCATCAGCGGCCTGGGCATGCCGTTCGCCCAGCGGGTTGAACACAGGGCCGCGATCGCTTGGCGGGCGGCTGCCGTGGGCACTTCGTGCGTGGGCATCGCGGCTCTGGCCGTCGCGAGCCTGCCCGCCGCGGCTGACGTTGTTGTTGCGGCCCTGCCCGCCGCCGCCGCGCCCATCGCCTCTGGCG
>JANMCD010000129.1:0-6841 GCA_031360905.1 Novosphingobium sp. | reverse complement strand
GACGATCCGGTGACCAAGAAAGACACCGAGCTGGTTCCATACCCCATCGTCAAAGGCAAGAATGGCGACGCCTGGGTCAAGGCCGGCGGTGAGGAATATTCGCCGTCGCAGATCAGTGCGTACATTCTGCAGAAGATGAAGGAAACCGCCGAGAGCTATCTTGGCGAGACGGTCACCCAGGCGGTGATCACGGTTCCGGCCTATTTCAACGACGCCCAGCGGCAGGCGACCAAGGACGCCGGCATGATCGCGGGCCTTGAAGTGCTGCGCATCATCAACGAGCCGACTGCGGCCGCGCTTGCCTATGGGTTGGAGAAAAACGAGGGCAAGACCATTGCGGTCTACGACCTTGGCGGCGGCACCTTCGACGTCTCGATTCTCGAGATTGGCGACGGCGTGTTCGAGGTCAAATCGACCAATGGCGACACGTTCCTTGGCGGCGAGGACTTCGATTCCAAGCTCGTCGAATGGCTGGCCGCCAAGTTCAAGGCCAAGGAAAACATGGACCTGAAGACCGACAAGCTCGCGCTTCAGCGTCTCAAGGAAGCTGCCGAAAAGGCCAAGATCGAGCTGTCGAGCACCGCCACGACCGAGATCAACCTGCCCTTCATCACCGCCCGCATGGAAGGCGGCTCGACCACGCCGCTGCATCTGGTCGAAACAGTGACCCGTTCGGACCTTGAAAAGATGGTCGCCGAACTGATCCAGCGTACGCTTGAGCCTTGCAAGAAAGCGATTGCCGACGCCGGCATCAAGGCCAGCGATATCGATGACGTTATCCTCGTCGGCGGTATGACCCGGATGCCGCGCGTCCGCGAAGTGGTGAAGGAGTTCTTCGGCCGCGAACCGCACACCGGCGTCAATCCGGACGAAGTCGTCGCCATGGGTGCGGCGATCCAGGCCGGCGTGTTGCAGGGCGACGTCAAGGACGTGCTGCTGCTCGATGTCACGCCGCTGTCGCTCGGCATCGAGACTTTGGGCGGTGTGTTCACCCGTATGATCGACCGCAACACCACGATCCCGACGAAAAAGAGCCAGATCTATTCCACTGCCGAGGACAATCAGCAGGCGGTGACAATCCGCGTCTTCCAGGGCGAGCGCGAAATGGCGGCGGACAACAAAATGCTCGGCCAGTTCGACCTGCTCGGCATTCCATCGGCCCGGCGCGGGGTTCCGCAGATCGAAGTCACCTTCGACATCGACGCCAACGGCATCGTCCACGTCACCGCCAAGGACAAGGGCACCGGCAAGGAGCAGCAGATCCGCATCCAGGCCTCCGGCGGTCTGTCGGATGCCGACATCGACCAGATGGTCCGCGATGCCGAGAAGTTTGCCGACGAAGACAAGAAGCGCCGCGAGACGGCAGAGACTCGCAACAACGCCGAAAGCCTGGTTCACGCAACCGAGCGCCAGCTTGAGGAAAACAGCGACAAGATAGACGCAGCGCTCAAGGACGAGATTGTGGCGGCGCTGGCGGAGGCCAAGGCGGCGATCGAGAGCGGCGATCTTGAGGCGATGACGGCAAAGACCCAGGCGCTCACCGAAACGGCGATGAAGATGGGTCAGGCGATCTACGAGAAGGAACAGGCCGCCGCAGCCTCACCCGCTGCCGAACAGGCATCGGCGGGCGATGAGGATGTGGTCGATGCCGAGTTCTCCGAAGTGGATGACAACAAGGGCTGATGCCCGCAGAGCCCCACCTTCTTCCTCGCAGAGGGAGTGGGGGGGAGGGGGACGCTGGGATATGCACAAAGGTTGTTCGCTTCGCGCTTGCGCCCTCGTCTCCGGCGGTGACAGGGGTGATCGATGACGACGCTGGCCGACTTTTACGAACTGCTCGAAGTCTCGCGCGATGCCGACGGCACGGTGATCAAATCGGCGTACCGGCGACTGGCGATGCGGTTTCACCCCGACAAAAATCCGGGGTGCCAGGATTCCGAATCGCGTTTCAAGGCGATCAGCCAGGCCTATGACTGCCTGAAGGATCCGCAGAAGCGCGCCGCCTATGATCGCTTTGGCCATGCTGCCTTCGAAAGTGGTGGAATGGGCGGGGGTGGCCGCTCTGGCGGCGACGGATTTTCCGACATCGGCGATATCTTCGAATCCTTCTTCGGCAATGCCTTTGGCGGCGGCGGACGCCAGCAGGCGGCGCGCGGCGCGGATCTGCGTTACGACATGGAAATCGGCCTCGACGAGGCGTTCCATGGCAAGCATTCGCAGATCGAAATCGAGGTCTCGCAGGTCTGCGATCCTTGCGCTGGCTCGGGCGCTACACCGGGCACTGGCACCCGCCGCTGCAATTTGTGCGGCGGTCACGGCAAAGTACGTGCGCAACAGGGCTTCTTCGTGGTCGAGCGGACCTGCCCGACCTGCCATGGCCGCGGCGAAGTGATCGAGAGGCCTTGCGGGTCGTGCCGCGGGGAAGGCCGGGTTGACCAGCCGCAGATGCTGGATGTCAACGTTCCGCCGGGTGTCGATACCGGCACTCGCATCCGCCTGACCGGCAAGGGCGAGGCCGGTCCGTTCGGCGCGCCGCCGGGCGACCTCTACATCTTCATCCACATTCGCCGCCATCCGATGTTCGAACGCGACGGCACGACGCTGATCACCCGCGTGCCGATCAGCTTCACCCTCGCGGCGCTGGGCGGCGCAATCGAGATTCCCGGCGTCGACGGCGCGCGCCACGAAATCAGTATCCCGGCCGGCATTCAGTCCGGCAAGCAACTGCGCAAGCGCGGCGCCGGCATGCCGGTGCTGCAGGGCCGCGGGCATGGCGATCTGGTGATCGAGATCGTCGTTGAGACGCCGACAAAGCTGACCGCCCGCCAGAAGGAGCTGCTGCACGATTTGCAGGCGAGCGAGACGGGCGATGAATGTCCGCAGTCCAAGGGCTTCTTCGACCGGATCAAGGAAGCCTGGAGCGATCTGACGGAGTAGGATGCGACTTTCTCTCCAACCCTGGTAGCGGGAAGGAACAAGCCAGGATCAATCAAATTGATCGCATGTCAGCCGCTAGCGGATCCTGGAGCGGGGGCAACCCGAAGCACCTCCGCCCTGATCCCCGCCACCAGCCCCGCGTCCGCCGTCAGCACCCCTTCTTCCTCATCCAGTATCGCCAGGAACGCATCGCGCTTGAAGGCGTGAAGTCCATCCGCTGACAGCGTCATATTGTCTGGGAGAGCCGACGCTACCAGGTCGATCATCCGCTCCGCGCCATGCAACCGCCCCCACAGATAATCGTTCTCCCGGTACGCCCGGCTGAAGAACGCACCGAAGTTATAAAATTCGACCCCGCGCAGGCAGGCAAGGGCGCCTCCCGCGCGGATTGAGGGGGCATCGTCGGGTGAGATGCGATCGACCTTGACCGGATCGAATTCGGATTGGCCCTCGCCGCGCAGCAATGGCAGAGTTACGGTGTCATAAAACGGAAAGCCGAGATAGGCGAGCAGCATGCGGCGCCGCAGCGCCAGCGGCATTTCGGCCAGTGCTCTTGCGAGCATCGCATCGACCGCCAGGTCTGTTTTCTGCAGTTGGCGGCGCCCTGCGATCCCATCCAGCACTCTAGCCGGGTTATCGAACAACTGCCCCGCGAGCTGGGCGAAATCCGCGCCCAGCGAGGTTTTACCCTCCCGGTTGAAATAAAGCGCCAGCGCGCCGTAGACCGCGTTACGTGCATGTTCGAGCGCGGCCTCGGTCACTCCCTCGGTACTGTCCCAGTCCTCGCTCAGCCGCCGGGCGAGCAGGCGCAGGCGGCGGACACGGAATTGCAGGTCGTGCGCGGTGAGGAAATCGATGGCAGCTTTGGAGGCCCCTCCGCGCAGGCCGGTCAGCCGGTCCAGCCCGTGGGCGGCGAAATGTGCGGTCAAAAACCGGGCGATCGGCTGCGGCGATATCAATTTGAGATCCGGTGCCGCCCCGTGGATCAGCTCGGCCAAGGCATCGATCACCCCTGCGGTCTTCACCTGGGCATAGCCGTGATAGGCGAAACCCGCGCGTTCCGCTGCCGCCTGATGCGCCTTGGCACGCCATCCGGTCAGGCGCCTGAGCGTCGGCCGGTCGAGAAACAGGGTCCGGCCGAACAGCTTCTCGACGGCTTCTTCCACCTCCGGGCGCAGAGCATCGACAATAGTGCGCAGCCGCACCTTTTCCAGAGATTGGCGTGACAGCATCTCGAGGTTGTCGCGCACCGGCTGCTCGCGCGGGATCGAAGAAAGCGAGCCAAATATCACCGAGAAAAATCCCGGCGGGCGGTGATCGTTACGACGCATGCCTCCCACCTGATCGGGGCGCGGGTCGATATAGACGAACCGGCGGTCGACCTCGCGCTGCGCCGGCTTGTCGCGCAGCGCCTGCATCGCCTCGGCAAAGGGTGCGTTGACCAGCACCGAACCATCGATCAGCGCGACATGCTCGAATTCGCCGCGAAGCGCGTGCTCCGGCATGATCCGTTCGGCGAAGGCCTGGCGCGTCGGCCAATCTTCGCCGCGCTCATGGGCGAGCGCATCCATCTCGCGGAATTGCAGGGCGGGAAAGGCGCCGGGGAAACTGGCGGTGGCCCGCGCGGCGAAGACCAGTTCGAGCATCGGCGCCAGATCGCCGCTGCTGCTTGCAGGTGTGGGCGCACGGAAGCCGATCGACAGGCGGTGCTCGCTTTCCTGCACCAGCGGCGGACTGTTGATCCGCACTATGCCGAGGTGGCCCTGAAAGTCCGTGGCAGTGACGAACAGGTCAAGCGGATGGTTGGGCGGGAGCAGCGGCGGCCCGCAATCCGATGCCGCCATTGCATCGGCGGCCTCGGCCAGCAGCCGCGAAAAACCCATCCCGCTGAACGGCGGCTCGAACCAGCGCGAGCGGATGAAGCGAGATAGCTTGGTGCGCACTTCGGACCTTGTTTCCGGCGCGACGCTGGCGGAAATGACATTGCCTGGGCGTCTCAATACGTAGGACACAATCGGCGCCGCCCAGAATTTGGCGAAGCGCGACCACGGCCGGGCGTCGGGATCGAGGAGCACATCGATGTCGGCGCGCTCGAGCCAGAGCCGGGTTAGCGGTTCAAGCGATTGCCCGGAATAGATCGCCTGCGCGAGAAACACCGCGTTGATTCCCCCGGCGCTGGCCCCCGCGACGATGTCGGTCAGCACCCGCAGGCGCAGGCCGTGGTTCTTCTGAACCTGCTGGAGCAAACGCAGATAGACGCCTTCAGTACCGGTATCTTGAGGTTCGCCGGCGAGGAAAGCGCGGCTCGCCCGCGACAGTTTCCACACTTCCTTGGTGACGCCGTGCATATAGACCGCAAGGCTGATCCCGCCGTAGCAGATGAGGGCGATGCGGAGTTCCTTCTGGCGCATCGGCGCTGGATGGCAGAGCCGGTACGAATTCGCCAGCAGGTAATGTATCGGCGAGTCGGGCGAGCAGCTCCCCGCCTGCACGAGATTTGACAGCCTATCCGCGCGCTGGTTAGGCGGATTACGACGACCAGTTGAAGCCACACAGGTGCGCGGTGAACCAGAAGGTATTCCTTGAGAACAAGTTGATCGCGGCCGGCATCGTGCTTTTGACGGCCGCACTGATCCTGGTGGCCGCGCTCCTCAAGCCAATCCACAATTGGGACACGATTGGCTATGTCGCGGCCGCCTATCAGGACAATGGCCATACTGGCGCGGACTTGCTTGCACGCAGTTATGCCGACGTGCGCGCCGACTCCGGAGAAGCGGACTATCGCGTTCTGACGGAAGGGATCTACCGCGCCACGGTTGCATCCGACCCGGTTTCGCTTGAACAGCAGATTCCGTTCTATTCGATCAGGATGGTCTATGTCGGGCTGGTCCGGCTCGTCGGCGAGGCCACCGGCTCGTTCGCCCGTTCAAGCCATCTGATCAGCGCTTTCTTTGGCTTTGCAAGCGTGCTCGCGATGGGCCTGATTTTCTGGCGGGAGCGCATTCCGGCGGTTGCGCTGCCGCTGGTGGTATTGCCTGCCGGAGTGCTGAATATATCGCGGCTCGCAACACCTGATACACTTGCCTGCTTCACCTCGCTGCTTCTCGTGATCTGCATGTCGGCAAACCATGCGGTCGCCTATGCCCTTGTCGCAACCTTGCCGCTGATGCGTTCGGATTTTGTGATATTTTCACTGTTGGCTGCGATTTACATGTTCTGCGTTCACAAGCGGACCTATGCCGGACTGGCGGCAGCCGTTTCAGTGTTGCTCTATATGCTGATTGGCAAGGTAAACGGCAACCTTGGTTATTTCACGCTGCTCCATTTCACCTTTCTCGACCTGAATCCCTACCCCGCCGATCTGGTCGCATCGCATGATCCGCGAGACTACCTCGTTCCTTTTCTTGTGAACACGAATTACTTGGTTAGCGACGGTATATTCGTGCTTTTCGCAATGGCGCTGGTGATCATTGCAGCGAATATCCGGACGGTCACGCAGGATCGCGGGATCGCACTTTTCATTGTCCTGCCGACAGCATTCGCATTAGGGCATTTTGTACTGTTCCCTCACTATGACAACCGCTTCCTTGTCTCGAGCTTCCTTCTGGTGATCGCAGGAATTCTCCGCGGAGTGCACGCGGAAGACCCGCCTCGAACAATTCGTGCATAAGCACTGCCCGCACAATTTGCGGACTTGAGTTCTATTTTTGTTCCAGATAATGGCCTTGCCATGGCCAAGCCCAAACGCCGTTTTGTCTGTGCTGCTTGCGGTAGTGTGTCCTACCGCTGGCAGGGCCAGTGCGCCGATTGCGGCGAGTGGAACACGCTTGGCGAAGAAGCGCCGGTAACCGTATTTTCCGCCAAGCACGACCTTTCGGGCGGCGGGCGGGCGATAGCTTTCGAG
>JANMCD010000351.1:0-3214 GCA_031360905.1 Novosphingobium sp. | reverse complement strand
GGTCGAGTTCGGCGGCGCGCGGCATGATCGCCGACCCGGCAAGCGCGCGGACGCTGGCCAGCACCATGCGCTCGTCGTCGGAAAGGCCGATCGAATCATCGAGGCGGTCCAGAACGGTCAATGTGCGATCCCTTGTCCGCCGTCGAGATAGATGGTCTCACCACTCAGAAAGCGCAAATCCATCGCGAACAGGCCGGCCACCAGCCGTGCGACGTCGTCGGCTTCACCCGGCGCCCCGGCCGGTATCCTCTTTTCCAGATAGGCGCGCAGCGGCCCTTCCTGCATCACATCGCGGTTGAGATTGGTGACGATGTATCCCGGCGCCACATCGATCACGGCAATGCGATCACGCGCCCACTCCACCGCCAGGACGCGGCTGATTGCGCCAACCGCTGCCTTCGATGCGCAATAGGCCAGGTTACGCTTCACCCCGATCTTGTCGAAGAATGACCCGATGTTGACGATGAGCCCGCCATCTACCCGCAAATGGGGATACGCGCTCTGGCAGCCGATCAGCACGGAGGTGGCATTAGCGGAAATCTGCGCGTTCCAGTCCGCTATCGTGAGATCGGCCGAGACTGCTTCGGTATGAAGGCCGGCATTATTGACGAAGCCGACCAGCCGACGCCCGCCGGTCGCTGCCGCAGTCGCCGCAATTACCGCATCGGCGTCCGTCACGTCGGCGACGAACGGATAGAGGCGATCGGCATCGCCATCCTCGGTCCCTTCGGGCATCGCGCCGCTGCGCGACAGGCAGGCGACCAGCATCCCCGCCCGGACGAGGCGCAGGGCAATCGCCGCGCCAATCCCACGGCTAGCGCCGGTCACGATAACGATATCCTCGCGCAGGTTCAGGCTCATGCTGCCTCTTCCGCACGGCGACGCTTGATCGGTGTCGGCACCAGCCGACCGGACCCGATCCATGCACTCAGTTCCCGTTTGAGGATCTTGCCGGTCGGCCCCAGCGGCAGCTGGTCGGTCAGGAGAAGATATTCGGGCATGTCGTATTTCGACAGACCGGCAGCGTCGAGATGCGCCAACATGGCTTCGCCGTCGATCGCGCCGCTGACCACCATGACGAGGCACACGCGCTCGCCGAGACGCGCATCGGGAATCGCGACGGCGGCCGCCTTGCTCACCGCCGAGTGGCGCACCGCCAGATCCTCGATCCGTGCGGGGTGAATGTTATGCCCGCCGCGAATGATCATGTCCTTCGATCGGCCGACAATCTCGAGATTGCCGGCCTGGTCGAATCGACCGAGATCGCCGCTCATGAACCATCCGCCAGCATTGAACGAATCTTCGGTCGCCATCTGATTGCCGAAATAGCCGAGCATGCGCATCGCGCCTCTGCCGCCAATCTCACCGGTCTCGCCGTCATCGGCCTCGGTATCGCGGTCGTCCTGCCGGAAAAGTTTGACCGCATAGGCATCGCACGCCTTGCCGCAGGTGCCGATGATGGCTTCAACCGGATCGGTCCGGCGCGTATATTGGTGCGATCCGTTCTCCGTCATTCCGTAGACGTTTTGCGGCGTAATCCCCCTGTCGAGCAGTGACTGGGCGGTCGCGCGCGGGATTGGTGCGCCGGCGAGATAAAAGGTGCTGACCTGGCCGAGCTTGTCCGCGCCGCGCAATTCGAGCGCGGCCAGCAGGTCCATGGCGTGCGTTGGTACGCCCATCACATAGGTTGCACCGGTCTGCTCGATCCATTCGATCGGAGTAATACCGGCAGCCGGATCGCTCAACACCAACTCGAAGCCACCGACCAGCGACTGCGTCAGCGCGACGGTGCCAATATGATGGCTCATCTGGCTGAGCGTGAGCAGCACTGTGCCGTGGCCGTGCCCCCAGTCTGCCACCATGGCGCGCGCATTGGCGAGCAAGCTGTTGTCGCTATGCATGACGCCTTTGGGAACCCCTGAGGTTCCCGAGGTGAAGGCGAGATAGACGACCTTGTCAGGGTCGTTCGAGATGGGGCATTGCTCCGCAGGGAGATCGGGGAAACTGCGGCAACCGGCTGGCGGCTCGCTTCCCGACGTCAGGGCGAAGACCGCGCGCATCGAGGGCAAAGCCAGACTCAATGCAAAGATATCGGCGCGATCGGCACCCGCGCCATGGCCTACCTCGGCAAACACGGCGCGGCTCGAAACCTGCTCCAGCCAGGTTGCGACTTCTTCGGGCGTATAGGTGGCGTGGAGCGAGGTATTGAAGACGTAGCCATTTCTCGAACAGGCGAGGAACACGATTACCGCCTCGACCCGGTTTCGCATGAACACCGAAACCCTGTCTCCTGCAATCAGACCATCACCGTGCAGCGCCGCCGCCACCACGTCTGCCTCCGCAACCAATTCACGCCAGTTCAGCCTTCGGGAGGGATCGCGCAGTGCCGGGGCGTCGCCCCGTTCCGCCGCCCAGCGCGCCGCCAGACCATAAAGCGTGTCCGCGCGCCATAGTCCGGATTCGTAATAACCACGCGCTTCGGCCGGATCGTGCAGGGTGAGGATGCGCGCCACCGAGCGCCCCTCAGTGCCCGAACTTGTCGGCGTCAGGCTTGCGCCGCTCGGCAAATGCGCCGGACAATTCCTTCGCCTCCTGCATACGCAAGTAGCCCGGAAGCAGCAGGTCATGCGAGATGCGCGACAGCCCGCCCACACCGCCATGGCGGGCAGTGAACGCTGCCTTGATGGCGGCAAGCGCGAAGGACCCGCGCTCGGCAATCTCCAGCGCGAATGTCCGCGTCGCACTGGTCAATTCAGCATCGGGGACGACCTTGTTGATCAGGCCGATCGCCTCGGCGTCTTGCGCCGTCATCTTGGGGTTGCGAAACCAAATGTCCTTCGCGCGCTTCTTGCCGACCAGATCTTCGAGATACCATGTCCCATACCCGGCGTCGAAGCTGCCCATCATCGGCCCGACCTGCCGGAACACCGCGCTTTCCTTGGCGATGGTCACATCGCAGACCATTTGCAGCACATTGCCCCCGCCAACCGCGAATCCGTTGACGCTCGCGACCACGGGCTTCTGAAGCCGGTCGATGCTTTCGTACATCTCGAGCGTGGGCAGGACGCCGGCGTAGAGGTGGCTATCCTCCATGCCCTCCTTGCGGCCACCGATGCAGAAAAATTTGTCGCCAGCGCCGGTGATCACCAGCACCCGGGTCCGTGTCTCCCGCCGGACGGCATTGATGCAGTCCCGAATCTCATGACACATGGTC
>JANMCD010000330.1:0-3689 GCA_031360905.1 Novosphingobium sp. | reverse complement strand
ACCGGCGAACGCATCCGCGATAAGATCGCCGCATCGCGCGCCCGCGGCAGGATGGGAGGTAATCTCGCGCTGGGTTACGACCTCGGTGAGCGCAGGCTGCTTGTCAATGAGACCGAAGCGGAAACCGTCAGGTTCATCTTCACCCGCTATCTCGAGCTGGGTTCGATCCCCGCTCTTGCGCAGGAGCTTGACCGCAAGGGCATCCGCTCGAAGCACTGGACCTCGCGCGCGGGCAACGTGCGCGGTGGCCTCAGGTTCACCTGCGGCGCCGTCGCCCACATCCTCAAGAACCGGGTGTATCTCGGCGAAGCCGTCCACAAGGGCGTCGCGCACAAGGGGGAGCACGAGGCGATTGTCGGCAAGAAGCTGTTCGCCGCGGTCGAGGCCAAGCTGGCCGGCAACCGGCACCGCCAGGTCACCCGCAAGACCCGCGCAGCCGGCTGTCCGCTCACCGGCAAGCTGTTCGACGGCGATGGCCAGCCGATGCGGCCCAGCTTCGGCTACGGTCGCGGCAGCAAGATCTACCGTTACTATGTCAGCGAGACGTTGCTGCCCAACGGCAGGATTGGGAATTTCGACAACATGCGCGGCGATCGCTTGTCCGCCGAGCGGGTAGAGCGCCTGATCCTCGACCGGCTAGCGTGCCTGCTGCCGACTGGCGCCGTGCCGCAGGACCTGTTCGGGATGATCGGGCGGGTCGATTGCCGGGGAGAGGAGCTGCTAATAGCGATCGAGATGGCGGCGCTCGAGACCGACAACCGCTGCGACGACATGCTGGTCGGCAAGGCGCGGCAGATCGATCCGGCCGCGCGCATCGCTGGTAACCAGCTACAGCTCTCGATCGACGCCAGGGCGTCCCGCCGTGGCAAGACGGTCCGAGCCAAGGTCCATCTGCTGGACGACTCGGAGAAGCGACAGGTACTGGCCGATCTGGTTCGCACCGCGCATCGCAAGCTGGCGGAACTCAACGCCTCGCCGCTCGATCCCGAACGGCACCAGCAGATGGCGGTGCCGAACAACGAATGGAGCCGGCAGCGGATGCCGATCGGCCTGCTCGCGCCAGATATACAGAAGGCGCTGTTGCAGGGAACGGGGCCGGCTGGCCTTTGTCCCGATAGTCTGCTGTCGCGAGAAATGCCGCTGGAATGGGAGGAGCAGCGACGGTTCCTCGGGATCAGCAGTCAGTGACCCCTTAGTTGGACAGTCCGGACATGCGGCTTACAGCCGCAGAAACAGCATAGCAGGCATTCAATCTCGCCAGAGCTGGCTTCCAGGTTCAAGCCCATTCGGTCAATCGCAATGCCATCTCGGCGGGCAAATTAAAGATTGGGAGAGGTGTCCTTGCGACGTTTGCGTCGCACGCCGGGTGGCGCCGTGACCGTGGGGACACTGCGCATCACGGGAATCGTCTGACCTTGTCGCGGGGAAAAATCACATTCGGGTCGCCTCAATGCAGTGATCAGCATTTGCTTTACTGCTTTTTGCGCGGCACCGAGTGGGGCGGCAGACAGATGCACGACCGACACGATCCCCCGGAGGTCGGGATTTACAAGTCGCTGGCACTTCAAATCGGCATTGTGCAACTGCCGCTCTATGTACGACTTGGGAAGCACCGCGCTGGCTTGGCCTGACATCAGAATGGATTGCAGCGCGGCTACCGATTCCGTCTCGATAATCGGGTTAATGCTTTTGTCGAATCTGCCAGCGACGTCGTCAATGACTTTTCTCCAGGTGGTGGCGCGACTGCTGGTTACCAATGGCAACGCAAAAATATCCGCAAAGTCGACTATCTCACCGGGCAGTGCCGATCGAGGGTGGCTGACCAACCAGAACTCCTCGTCATGCAGAGGCGTGACCACGAGATCCGTACTGTCGGGTACGCTGAAGATGATTGCCAAGTCGAGGCGTCCATCAAGGAGCCATTCATAGACGTTTCCCGCGCCTGCGTCTGTTATGTAAACGCTTATTTCTGGATATTCCTCAGCAATCATGCGATATAGGTCTCCGGCAATAACGGCTGACGTCGTGGAAGGCATGCCGATTGAAACCCGGCCGCGCGCGGTACCTGCCAAGCCCCGGACGTTTTCGCGCATCTCCTGATATTGGCGCAGCAGGTTTTGCGCCTGTTCATAAAACATCTGGCCCGCCGGCGTCAGGGTTACCCCCTTTCGATTGCGATCCATCAGCTTCAACCCGAGATCGCTTTCGAGATTGGCGAGATGCACACTAAGAGAAGATTGGGCGACGTGGAGCCGCTCACTGGCGTGAAGTATGCTGCTACTCTCCGCCATGGCGACGAAATATCGAAGATGCCTTATCTCCATTCTCACGCCCTTGTATTATTTTTCTGTAGTTATTTATTTAATTAATTTAACTATATTCAGTGTAGTCGTGCCCTGCATACACTGCCCGTGCCTGCTATATTCGTTTCAGACATACGCAATCTGAAAAAAGAATATGACACGAGCCTCGATGGGAGGCGATACGACAAGCGATAGCGCATCGGGCGGCGGCGTGACAGCGTCGACGCCGACGAAACAAGGCGACGCAAAGCATGATCCGCATTTACTACGGCGAAACTCCAAACGTCTACAAGGTCACCATAGCTGTCGAGGAGATGGGACTAGCCAGCGAGCGGGTGAAGGTCGACATCTTCAACGGGGAACAGTTCGACCCCGCTTTTCTGGCCATCAGCCCCAACAACCGTATTCCCGCAATCGTCGATACCGAGCCGAGCGATGGCGGAGAACCGATCAGCGTCGCGGAATCCGGCGCCATTCTGATTTACCTCGCTGAAAAGACAGGGCTTTTCCTGCCCTCCGATCCGCGTACGCGCGCGCCGGTCCTGCAATGGGTCATGTGGCAGATTTCCGCTCAAGGCCCGAACCTGGGCCAGTTCGGGCACTTCCGCAACTATGCGCCCGAGAAACTGCCTTACGCCATTGAGCGGTTCGGCAAGGAATCCCACCGCTTGTATGGCTTGCTGGACTATCACCTGGCCGATCAGGAATTCATAGCTGGCGATTACAGTATCGCCGACATGATAAGCTGGCCCTGGATCCTGTTTCACCAGCACCACGGGTTCGACCTGAACGAATTCCCGAACCTGAACCGCTGGTACCTGGGCATCAAACGGCGCCCCGCAGTCGAAATCGCAATGCGGGATTCCGTTATTCCAGCTCCCCGGACGAGCTTTTCCAACGAAGAACGGGAATTGCTCTTCAATCAAAGGACCAAGTGACAATGGTAGATTATGTTTCCGTTGCCGACGCAGTCCATCTCTCGGGACTGAGAGTGGTGCTGTCGCCCGGATTTCCGGGTCCATGGAGCGTCGCGGCCAAGATCATCCTCGACATGAAATCCATTGAGTTCACGCCAGTTGCGCAAGCCATCGGTCAGGAGGACAAGATCCTGCGTGAATGGACTGGCCAGGAATCTGCTCCGGTTGCAGTGCTGGACAAGGAACGCGGCCGCGCCCGTTGGGATGAAATTTTGCTGCTGGCGGAACGGCTCCAGCCCGAACCGAGTCTGATTCCGCAAGACGAGGCGATGCGAGCCGACATGTTCGGTCTGGCCAACGACATTTGCGGAGAGGATGGCTTCGGCTGGAACTTTCGACTGTACAAGATGGCTGCGTGGGAAGCTGCGCTGCAGGGGCAATCGGACGAACCGGTTTTTTTGAGTCGCGA
>JANMCD010000326.1:0-2575 GCA_031360905.1 Novosphingobium sp. | reverse complement strand
CAGCACGCCGGGCAGCGAATCGAAGGTCTTGCGGCCCATCACCATCGGCCACCCTAATCCATTTTGGCCCATGGTCAGCGACTTGAAGCGCCTCAGGTCTGCCGGGATATGCCACGGCATCACCCCGTTGGCGCCGATTGTGCCGTTCGCGGCAACTGCGGTGACCAGGAATATCTCACCGGTCATCATCCCAGCGTCAGCCGCGTGACGTGGCCCATCTTGCGGCCAGGGCGCGCGGCGGGTTTGCCGTAGAGGTGCAAATGGTTGGCCGGATCGGAGAGAATCTTCGCCCAGTCCTCCGCTGCGTACCCGATGATGTTGCGCATCTCGACGCTTCGGGCGGCGAGGGCGGTGTCGCCCAGCGGCAGGCCGCAGATTGCGCGAATGTGGTTTTCGAACTGGCTGGTGAGCGCGCCCTCGATCGTCCAGTGGCCCGAATTATGCACGCGCGGCGCCATTTCGTTGAACACCGGGCCCCCAATCCCATTGGCACCGGTGGCGAAGAATTCGACGCACAGCACCCCGACATAGCCCAGTGCCCGAGCCACTTTTCTCGCCAGTGCCCGTGCCGGAACCAGCTGGGGATGTACCAGCGCCGGCACCGGGACGCTCGATCGGGCAAGAATGCCGCCCTCGTGGACATTGCATGGCGTATCCCAAAAACGCACGTCGCCATCGGCGCTGCGGCACAGCAATATCGAGAACTCGGCGGAAAAATTGACGAAGCCTTCGTAGATCAGCGGCTGGCCGGGCAGGTCCAGCGCCTCGGCGTCGGCCGGCGTCTCGATCCGCCACTGGCCTTTTCCGTCATAACCGTCGCGCCTGGTCTTGAGAATGCCCGGGGCGCCGATTGCGGCGATGGCCGCGCTCAGCTCCTCCGGCGAATCGACTGCGGCATAAGCCGCCGGCCTGCCGCCCAGCTTCTCCACGAACTGCTTCTCGGTGAGCCGGTCCTGCGCGATGCCGAGCGCGCGCGGATGAGGAAGCAGCGGCACGCTGCCCAGTGCCGCCAGGGGGTGCAGGGGGACGTTCTCGAATTCATAGGTCACCACCGCGCAGTCGGCCGCGAAGCGGGCCATGGCTTCGGCATCGTCCCAGGCGGCACAGGTGAAAGCGGCGCTGACTTCGGCGGCGACGCTTTGCGCCTCGGGTGCATAGATGTGGCAGCGATAGCCCAATTGCGCCGCCGCCATGGCCAGCATCCGGCCAAGTTGTCCGCCCCCCAGGATGCCGATGGTTTCGCCGGGCGGGATCATGTCCCTATGCAGGCCGCTCGGCCACGGCGGCGCTTTGCGCGGCGCGGTAGGCCTTCAGCCGTTCGGCGAGTTCCGGATCGCCCAAGGCCAGGATCGCCGCGGCGAGCAGGCCGGCGTTGGTCGCCCCCGCCTCGCCGATCGCCAGCGTGCCCACGGGAATGCCGGCCGGCATCTGGACGATCGACAGCAGGCTGTCCTGCCCCGACAGCGCCCTCGACTGCACCGGCACGCCGAGCACCGGCAGATGGGTCAGCGAGGCGATCATGCCCGGCAGATGCGCCGCGCCCCCCGCCCCGGCGATGATCACCTTGAAGCCCTCGTCCGCCGCGCTCCTGGCGAAGGCGAACAGCCGTTCAGGGGTGCGGTGGGCGGAAACGATCCGCGCGTCATGCGCCACGCCAAGCTGGCCCAGCGCATCGGCGGCGCATTTCATCGTCGCCCAGTCCGACTGGCTGCCCATTACTATGGCGATGGGGACAATCGCTAACCTTGCGGCCATCTCAGCGCTCCGCCAGATAATAGCGCTCAAGCGCGTTAAGGCTGGCGTCCAGCTCATAGACGATCGGCTGGCCGGTCGGAATTTCAAGGCCGGTGATCTCGGCATCGGAAATCCGCGACAAATGCTTTACCAGCGCGCGCAAGCTGTTGCCGTGGGCGGAGACCAGCACGGTCTCACCGGCCATCAGCGCCGGAGCGATGGTGCTTTGCCAGTAGGGCAGCACCCGGGCTATGGTGTCTTTCAGGCTCTCGGTCGCAGGTATCGCAATACCGGCATAGCGCGAATCCTTGCCCAGATCGAACTCCGATCCGGCTTGCAGCACCGGCGGCGGGATGTCGAAGCTGCGCCGCCAGATCTGGACCTGATCGGTGCCGTGCTTCGCCGCCGTCTCCGCCTTGTCCAGCCCGGTAAGGCCGCCGTAGTGGCGTTCGTTGAGCCGCCAGTCCTTGTGCTCGGGAATCCACAGCCGCCCGGCGACCTCCAGCGCGAAATGGAGCGTGCGGATGGCGCGAGTCTGGAGCGAGGTGTAGGCGACGGTGGGCAGCATTTCCCTCTCCGCCAGCAGCCTGCCTGCCGCGCGCGCCTCATCCTCGCCCCTGGCCGTAAGGTCGACATCCCACCAGCCGGTGAAGCGGTTTTCCAGGTTCCACTGGCTCTGGCCGTGGCGCACGAGGATCAGACGAGGCAAGTTGAACGGCTCCCGGTTGCGCAAGCGGCTGGGCCTAGCTTTTCGGCGAGGGTTTGGGAAGAGCGGGCTTGTCCGTGTCGCCGAGGACACGCGCCTGCGCTTTGCGGCGATGCAGGTTTTCCCGCAGCTTGG
>JANMCD010000323.1:0-2415 GCA_031360905.1 Novosphingobium sp. | reverse complement strand
GACTGGCTTGCCGGGACTGTCGAGCCGATTGCCGCCAACAATCGGCCCGGCGCTTGCCGGAGCGGCCAGGTAGTCCGCAATTGCAGAGGCTCCCCGCTGCCGCACGGCAAGCTGGCTCCAATCGCGCCCGGCAGAATTTTTACGAACCGGCCCATAGATGCCGCGTGGCAGCGGAATGCGCGGGTGCCGATCCGGCGCGGTTTCCACCTTGGCCACCGGATCGGCGACAATCTCCGCTGCGGGCACGCTCTCGTCGAGCAGCGCGTGGACGAATGAGCTGTTCGCGCCATTTTCCAGCAGCCGGCGCACCAGATAGGGCAGCAGCTCCTGGTGGCTGCCAACCGGGGCATAGGCCCTGATCCGCAGCGGGCCGTAGAGGCGCTCGGCAGCACTATACAGCGCCTCGCCCATGCCGTGCAGCCGTTGGTACTCGATTGGGGCACCCTGCTCGGCCGCCATATGGCGGACGGCGGCCAGGGTATGGGCGTTATGCGTGGCGAACTGGGAGAAAAGACGCGGACTCGCCGCGATCAATGCGCGGGCACAGGCGAGATAGGACAGATCGGTCGCCGGTTTGGTGGTGAATACCGGATAGTCCGGCATGCCGGAAACCTGCGCCGCCTTGATCTCGCTGTCCCAATAGGCGCCCTTGACCAGCCGGACCATGATCCGCCGGCCAGTCTGTTCGGCCAGCTCGGCCAGGGCGCCGATCACCGCCAGCCCGCGTTTCTGGTATGCCTGCACCACCACGCCCAGCCCGCCCCAGTCACCCAGTCCGGGTTCGCGCGCGAGCCGGTCGATCAGCTTCAGGGAGAGTGTAAGCCGGTCCGCCTCTTCCGCGTCGATCGCCAGATTGAGTCCATGCCGGGCCGCCGCCAGCGCCAGCGCCTTGAGGTGTGGGTACAGTTCGTCCCAGACCCGCGCTTCCTGCACCGCCTCATAGCGCGGGCAAAGCGCCGACAGCTTGACCGAGACGCCGTGCCCCGCCTTCGGACCCGCGCCGCCAGCGGCTCGGCCCACCGCCTCGATCGCGTCGGCATAATGCCCGGCATAGCGCGCAGCATCGGCCGCCGTCCGCGCGCCCTCGCCCAGCATGTCGAATGAGCAGATCAGGCGGTCACGCCGTGCCCGCTCGAGCGCATCGCCGATGGTGCGGCCCAGAACGAATTGTTCGCCCATGATCCGCATCGCCGCTGCCACGGCCTGCCGGATCACCGGCTCGCCGGCGCGGCTGGCCAGACGCTTGAGGAAGCCGGGGAAGTCGGCGCGTGCCTGGGGCTCAACATCGACCAGCCTGCCTGTCAGCATCAGCCCCCAGGTCGAGGCGTTGACGAACAGGCTGTCGGATTTGCCCAGATGGCTGGCCCAGTCGGCCATGCCGATCTTCTCGGCAATCAGCAGGTCGCGGGTTTCCGCATCGGGCGTGCGCAGGAACGCCTCGGCGAGACACATCAGCGCGAGGCCTTCGCGGGTGCTCAGCGAGAACTCCCGGAGGAAGCTTTCGACCACCCCTTGCCGCTGTTGCGAGCCGCGCGCCTGTTCCACCAGCACCGCCGCCTCGCGCACAATGGCGGTGCGCGCGGGCGTATCGAGCGGCGAGCTTCTCAGGAGCTGGCGAATCGCCGACTGCTCGTCGGTGTATTTTTGCGCATCGAGCTGATCCCAGACATCCGGCTGCTGCATCGGCTGATCCCGTCGCATGAGGCCGATTGCCGGGCATGACAATCGGAGTACAGGTTCAAAGTCGGGATCGGGCGCGCCGGCTGCAAGGCCCCCAGCCGCATCTGCGATCTTGGCAAAGGCCCTCGCCGACACCAGATAGTCAGGCGAGACCCTATCCCTGCGGTTTCCATCCTTTTTGACGGTGGAGTCATGCACGACAATCCGCTCGGGCTCGACGGCTTCGAATTTGTCGAGTTCACCAGCCCGGACCCGCGGACGCTTGCCGCGCAGTGGAAAGCCATGGGTTTCACCCACTTCGGCACCCATCGTTCCAAGGATGTCCGGCGGTATGCGCAAGGTGACATCAATCTGTTGCTGAATATGGAACCCAGCGGCCAGGTCGCCGCGTTTCGCGCCAGCCACGGCCCATCGGCCAATGCCATGGCCTTCCGGGTTCACGATGCCGGCGCCGCATTCGAGGAAGCGGTCCGGCGCGGCGCGCAGCCGGTCGATGGCCGGGTCGGGCCGATGGAGCTACGGATTCCGGCAATCGCGGGAATCGGCGGTGCCAACCTCTATCTGGTCGACCGCTACGGTGCTGCGGAAATCTATGACGTCGATTTCCGCCCGGTGGCGGGGGTGGTTCGCGATAGCTGCTCGGCCGGGCTCACCGCGCTCGATCACCTGACGCATAACGTCAACCGCGGGCGAATGGCCTATTGGGCGGAATATTACGAACGCATTTTCGGGTTT
>JANMCD010000322.1:0-11561 GCA_031360905.1 Novosphingobium sp. | reverse complement strand
GACTGGCTTGCCGGGACTGTCGAGCCGATTGCCGCCAACAATCGGCCCGGCGCTTGCCGGAGCGGCCAGGTAGTCCGCAATTGCAGAGGCTCCCCGCTGCCGCACGGCAAGCTGGCTCCAATCGCGCCCGGCAGAATTTTTGCGGCCGGGCCCATAGATGCCGCGCGGCAGCGCAATGCGCGGGTGACGGTCGGGCGCCGCCTCGAGTTTGGCCACCGGGTCGGCGACAATCTCCGCCGCCGGCACTCGCTCGTCGAGTAGCGCGTGGACAAACGAGCTGTTCGCGCCGTTTTCCAGCAGCCGGCGCACCAGATAGGGTAGCAGCTCCTGATGGGAGCCGACTGGCGCATAGGCCCTGATCCGCAGCGGGCCGTAGCGCCCTTCGGCGGCGCCGTAGAGCGCCTCGCCCATGCCGTGCAGCCGCTGGTGCTCGATCTCGGCGCCTCGGCTTTCCGCCATGTGGCGGACGGCGGCCAGGGTATGGGCGTTATGCGTGGCGAACTGCGGATAGAGGCGCGGGCTCGCCGCAATCAGCGCCCTGGCACAGGCGAGATAGGACAGGTCGGTCGCGGCTTTGGTGGTGAACACCGGATAGTCCGGCATGCCGGCAACCTGCGCCGTTTTGATCTCGCTGTCCCAATAGGCGCCCTTGACCAGACGGACCATGATCCGCCGGCCCGTCTGTTCGGCCAGAGCGGCCAGAGCGCCGATCGCCGCCAGCCCGCGCTTCTGATAGGCTTGGACGACGACGCCGAGCCCGCGCCAGTCGCCCAGTTCCGGTTCGCGGGCCAGCCGGTCGATGAGTTTCAACGAGAGCGTCAGCCTGTCCGCCTCCTCCGCGTCGATTGCCAGATTGAGGTCATGCCGGGCGGCCGCTAGCGCCAGCGTCCTGAGGCGCGGGTAAAGCTCCTCCCAGACGCGCGCCTCCTGCACCGCTTCATAGCGCGGGCAGAGCGCCGACAGCTTGACCGAGATGCCGTGCCCCGCCTCCGGACCCGCCCCGCCAGCCGCCATGCCGACCGCCGCGATCGCGGCGGTATAATGCCCGGCATAGCGCGCCGCATCTTCGGCCGTCCGCGCGCCTTCGCCGAGCATGTCGAACGAGCAGAGCATGCCCTCGCGCCTCGCCCGGGCCAGCGCTTCGCCGATGGTGCGGCCCAGCACGAATTGTTCGCCTATGATCCGCATCGCCGCCGCCACCGCCTGCCGGATCACCGGCTCGCCGGCGCGGCTGGCCAGGCGCTTGAGGAAGCCGGGAAAGTCGGCCCGCGTTTCGGCATCGACATCGACCAGCCGGCCGGTCAGCATCAGCCCCCAGGTCGATGCGTTGACGAACAGGCTGTCGGATTTGCCGAGATGGCTGGCCCAGTCGGCCATGCCGATCTTCTCGGCAATCAGCAGATCGCGGGTTTCCGCATCGGGCGTGCGCAGGAATGCCTCGGCCAGGCACATCAGCGCGAGGCCTTCGCGGGTGCCCAGCGAAAATTCCTGCAGGAAGCTCTCGACCACCCCTTGCCGCCGCGCCGAGCCGCGCGCCTGCTCGACCAGTACCGCCGCTTCACGCACGATGGCGGTGCGCGCGGCAGCATTGAGCGGTGTGCTTTCGAGAAGCTGACCGATCATGAACTGCTCGTCAGCGAATTTCAGCGAATCGAGCTGGTCCCAAGCATAAGGCTGCTGCATCGGCGGATCTCGTCGCATGAGGCCGATTGCCGGGCATGGCCATCGGAGTACAGGTTCAAAGTCGGGATCGGGCGCGCCGGCTGCAAGGCCCCAGCAGCGTCAGCGATCTTGGCAAAGGCCCTCGCCGACACCAGATAGTCAGGCGAGACCCTATCCCTGCGGTTTCCATCCTTTTTGACGGTGGAGTCATGGACGACAATCCGCTCGGCCTCGACGGCTTCGAATTTGTCGAGTTTACCAGCCCCGACCCGCAAGCGCTCGCCGCGCAGTGGGAAGCCATGGGCTTCACCCACTTCGGCACTCATCGTTCCAAGGATGTCCGGCGGTATGCGCAAGGTGACATCAATCTGCTGCTGAATATGGAACCGAGCGGCCAGGTCGCCGAGTTCCGCGCCAGCCACGGCCCATCGGCTAACGCCATGGCCTTCCGGGTCCACGATGCCGGCGCCGCGTTCGAGGAAGCGGTCCGGCGCGGCGCGCAGCCGGTCGATGGCCGGGTCGGGCCGATGGAGCTACGGATTCCGGCAATCGCGGGCATCGGCGGTGCCAACCTCTATCTGGTAGACCGCTACGGTGCTGCGGAAATCTATGACGTAGATTTCCGCCCGGTTGCAGGGGTGGTTCGCGATAGCTGCTCGGCCGGGCTCACCGCGCTCGATCACCTGACGCATAACGTCAACCGCGGGCGAATGGCCTATTGGGCGGAATATTACGAACGCATTTTCGGGTTTCGCGAAATCCGCTATTTCGACATCGAGGGCCAGGCGACCGGGCTGTTCTCCAAGGCGATGGTCGCCCCGGACGGCAAAATCCGCATCCCGCTCAACGAAAGCCAGGACGAGCACAGCCAGATCGAGGAATTCCTGCACGCCTACAAGGGCGAGGGCATCCAGCATCTCGCATTTGCCACGGATGATATCTTTGCCACGGTCGACCGGCTGCGTGCCAATGGCATCGCCTTCCAGCAGACGCCGGACAGCTATTACGAGGCGCTGGGCACCCGGCTGCCAGGGCACGGCCATAACGTCGAGGCGATGCGCGAGCGCGGGATATTGATTGATGGCGCGCCGGAAACCGGGGGCGGCCTGTTGCTGCAGATCTTCACCCGAAATATGGTCGGCCCGATCTTCTTCGAGATCATCCAGCGCAAGGGTAACGAGGGCTTCGGGGAGGGCAACTTCAAGGCACTGTTCGAGAGCCTCGAACGCGACCAGATCCGGCGCGGGGTCATTCCGACGGGAACGGGTAAATGAATGCGCCCTTTGCCGTCACCCGCATCCACCACGTCGCCTACCGTTGCCGCGATGCGGCGGAGACCGTAGAGTTTTACCGGCGCGTGCTGGGCCTGGAATTCACCACCGCCTTTGCCGAGGATGAGGTGCCCTCCACCGGCGAACCCGACCCCTATATGCATGTGTTCCTCGATGCCGGCGGCGGCAATGTCCTCGCCTTTTTCGAGCTTCCCGAACGGCCCGATATGGACCGCGACCGCAATACGCCCGAGTGGGTTCAGCATATCGCCCTGGAGGTGGCCGACATGTCGGCGCTGCTGGCCGCCCTGGCGCATATCGAGGGCCAAGGCATCGCGGTGACCGGCCCGGTGTTTCACGGCGTCTTCCAGTCGATCTATTTGTTCGATCCCAATGGCCACCGCATCGAGCTTGCCTGCAACATCGGCACGCCAGAGCAATATGCCGAGCTGCGCCGTATCGCGCCGCTGATGCTGGAGGAATGGAGCCGCACGAAAAAGGCGCCGCGCCATGCTGAATGGCTGCACGCCAAGCCCGCGCCATGAGCGCCCCCGCCATCGATGAAACGCACGATCCGGCGCGCGCCAGCTGGGTGGAAAGCGCGAACGGGCATCCCGACTTCCCAGTTCAGAACCTGCCGTTCGGGATGTTTGCCCCCGCCGGCGATCCGCCGCGCCCGGGCGTCGCGATCGGCGACATGGTGCTCGATCTGCAACTGGAATGCGACCTGGTTGCGATCCTGGCGGTTTCGCCGGCGCAGCGCGCCGCATTTCGCCGCCAGCTCTCGGATCGCCTGTCCGATCCGGCCCATCGCGAAGGCCTGTCGCCGCGCCTATACCAGGCGGCCGACTGCACGCTGTATCTGCCTTTCGCCATCGGCGATTACACCGATTTTTACGCGGGCATTCATCATGCCCGAAACGTCGGGGCGCTGTTCCGGCCGGACAATCCGCTGCTGCCCAACTACAAATACGTCCCCATCGGCTATCACGGGCGCGCCTCGTCGGTGCGGCCGTCGGGCATTCCGGTAACCCGCCCCACTGGCCAGCACCGGATGACGGGCGCTGAAACCCCGCAATTCGGACCGGCGATGCAGCTCGATTACGAATTGGAGCTGGGCATCTGGATCGGCGAGGGGAACGCGCTCGGATCGCCGATCCCGATCGGCGCGTCGGCGGATCATATCGCCGGTTTCTGCCTGCTCAACGACTGGTCCGCGCGCGATATCCAGGCCTGGGAATACCAGCCGCTCGGGCCGTTCCTGGCCAAGAGCTTCCACACCACCGTTTCCCCCTGGGTGGTGACGCCCGAGGCGCTCGCCCCGTTCCGCATTCCCCAGCCCCCGCGCGCCGTGGACGACCCGCCGCCGCTGGCCTATCTTGCCGATGCGCGCGACCAGCGCGAGGGCGCCTATGCCATCGACTTCGCAGCGGCGATCCAGAGCGAGGCCATGGCGCGAGAGGGCCATGGGCCGCTGGCGATTGCAAACAGCTGTGGCCGCCACCTCTACTGGACCGCAGCCCAGCTGGTCGCGCATCACGCCTCCAATGGCTGCAACCTGCGCCCGGGCGATTTGCTCGGCACCGGCACGATCTCCGGGCCGGACAGGGGCGAATACGGCAGCCTGATCGAGGCGACCCAGGCCGGCCGGTTGCCGATTCGCCTGCCAACCGGAGAGACGCGCGGGTTTCTCGCGGATGGCGACACGGTGATCCTCTCGGCCAAGGCCCGGGCGGACGGCTTCGTGCCGATTGGCTTTGGCGATTGCCGGGCCCAGGTCAGGAGCGGCGCATGATCGACGAACCGCTCATCCTGCATGATTACTGGCGCTCGAGTTCGGCGTGGCGGGTGCGGATCGCACTCAATCTCAAGGGAGCCGAATACACCCGCGTGAGCCACGATCTGCTGGCGGGCGAGCAGCGCGCCGGCGGCTATGTTGCGCTGGCCCCGCAAGGACTGATTCCTGCGCTTGAATGCGGCGACGTGGTGCTCACCCAAAGCGTGGCGATTATCGAATGGCTGGAGGAACGCATCCCCGAACCGCCGCTGTTACCCGCCGATGCCGATGGCAGGGCCCGGGTCCGCGCCATGGCCGGGCTGATCGCCAGCGATATCCAGCCGCTGCAGAATTTGCGGGTGCTGAAGGCGATCAAGGCGCGGTTCGGGGCGGAGCAGGCCACGATCGACGATTGGGCGCGGCACTGGATCGAGCAAGGCTTCGCCGCGCTTGAGATCCAGGTAGTGCGGAATGGTAACGGCTTCTGTCATGGCGACAGCCCCGGCATGGCCGACTGCCTGCTGGTCCCGCAGATGCTCAATGCCGAGCGCTATCACGCGGACCTCTCGCTTTTTCCCACCCTGCTGGCGGTGCGGCAGCGCTGCGAGGCACTTCCGGCCTTCGCCGCGGCGCATCCCTCACGCCAGCCCGAAGCGCCATGAACGACTGGACCATCCCGCAACGCTGGCAGGATTACGCGGCGCAGGACCATGCGGTGTGGGATAGTCTGTTCGTCCGCCAGCGTCGCCAGCTGCGGACCCGCGCCACCCAGGCGTTTCTCGACGGCCTCGAAATCCTCGAGTTGTCACGGGCGGGTATTCCCGACTTCGCCGAGCTTTCCCAAAAGCTGGCCAGCCGCACCGGCTGGAGCGTGGTCGCCGTTCCGGGGCTGGTGCCAGACGAGGTCTTCTTCACCCACCTCGCCAATCGCCGGTTCGTTGCCGGCCGCTTTATTCGCCGGCCGGATCAGCTCGATTACCTTAAGGAACCCGACGTCTTCCACGACATCTTCGGGCATGTGCCCCTGCTCGCCAATCCGGTGTTCGCCGATTACATGCAGGCTTACGGCGAGGGCGGCCTGCGCAGTCTGAAATTTGGCGCGCTGGACAAGCTCGCCCGGCTCTACTGGTACACCGTCGAATTCGGACTGATCCGCGAGCCCGCCGGCCTGCGCATTTATGGTTCCGGCATCGTCTCAAGCCACGGCGAGACCGGATTTGCGCTGGATAGCCCCAGCCCCAACCGGATCGGCTTCGAACTCAAGCGGGTCATGCGCACCCCCTACCGGATCGACGATTACCAGCAGTGCTATTTCGTCATCGACAACTTCGACCAGCTGCTGCGCCACACTCTCGATACCGATTTCGGCCCGCTTTACGCGGAACTTGCGACCCTGCCCGATCTGGCGATTACCGACATTCTCGCCGGCGACCGGATTATCACGCGGGGTACGCAGGCGCGGGTTGCGTCATAATTTCACTTCAGAATACTCAGGTTGAGCGCGTTGAGCAGTGCCGAGCGGGCATGAGTGATGTCGGCCCAGAGCGCGGGCTCGGCGAGGTCATCGGCGGCGATGGTTTCGGGCCAATGCCGTTGCACGACGTCCTCGATCCGGTCGAGCCTGGCAGGATCGACAAGGAACCGCGGGTCGACCGCCGCCGGGTCCGCCACGACACGCAGGCGCAGACAGGCCGGGCCGCCGCCATTGGCCATCGATTGCCGCACCTCAACCGGCACCAGCATCCGGATCGGGCCATTGCGCGCCGCCAGATCCTCAAGCCAGGACCAGACGCGGGGATTGCCGCGCGCCTCGGTCGGCAGGATCAGCGCCATGCCACCTTCGGGCAGGCTCACCAGCTGGGCGTTGAACAGGTATGTGGCGACGGCTTCGGCCAGGCTGACCACACTTGCCGGCACCTCGACGATTTCTACCTCGGGAAGCATGCGCCGCAGCGCCCCATAAACCTCGGCGGGATCGGCGAAGGCCTGTTCATGGACGAACAGCACATGCTCATTCGCCACCATCACGACATCGGCATGGAAGGCGCCGGCGGCGATTGATTCGGGCGATTGCCGGGCGAAGATCGCGCGCTCCGGATCGAGCCCATGCAGCCGCGCGACCGCCGCGCTCGCCTCGACATGCTGGCGCGCAGGAAACGGGCCGCCGCTCTTGCCGTAGACGAACAGCTCGATGCCGGGCGCGTCATGCGCGGAGGTAAGCCGCAAATGGTTGGCGGCGCCCTCGTCGCCGAACGGCGCGGGGACCGGGCCGTGCAGGGCGAAGTGGTCGCTGTCGGCAAAAGCCAAACGCAATTGCGCCAGCGTCCCTGCCCATTCATGGCTGCGATGCGGCATGGTTCCCAGATTGGCGACGGTCAGGTGACAGCGGCCATCGGCGGTATCGGGCGCCGGCGAGACCGTCGCGGCATTGGCCGCCCACATCGCCGAGGCGGACAGGGCATTGGCGCGCAGGCCGCAAGTGGCATGCTCGATGGTGGTGCCCAACAGCGCCAGCCACTGGCGGTTCGGGCGGTCATGCGGCAGGAGAATGCCCTGCGCGAGGCCTAGATCGAGAGCGACGCGCATCTTGGCAATGCCCTCCAGCGCCGCATCGCGGGGCCGGGAAGTCTCGCCGGCATTGCGCGTCGCCGCCACATTGCCGAGGCTTAGTCCGGCAAAATTGTGGCTCGGGCCGACGATGCCATCGAAGTTGATCTCGCGCAGCATGGCACTCAACGCGGCACATGGGTTATGACATCGCCGGGCAAAACTCCGAGCAAGCCGGCCGCCGCCTCGTCGAGCGTCACTCCGCCATCCGCCGGCGTCACCCTGCCGTAGCAGGCGCGGAAATCGGCAAGTCGGCCACGCGCCACCAGGCTGGGCACACCTTCACCTTCCGGCGCAATCCCGGTCAGCCGCGCAGATAGCGCCTGGCTGATGGTCGCAATGGAATCCGTCGTTGCGGTCATCGTCGGGCCGCCATCGAAAATGTCGATATAGCCCTCATAGGCGAAGCCCTCCTTCTCCAGCATGCGCATCGCCGCGAGACCGGTCTTGTGGGGCTGGCCGATCGCCGCCAGCGCGGCTTCCGGCAGCATCGCGGTGTAGATTGGATGTTTGGGCATCAGATCGGCGATGAACTGGTTGCCGTGGACCGCGTTGAAATCGTCGGCCTCGCGAAAGCTCATGCCGAAGAAGCGCCCCGCGAGACTATCCCAGAACGGCGAGCCGCTGGTATCGTCATGGGCGCCCCGCAGTTCGGCGATGGTCCGCTCGGCGAAGCGCGACCGGTGCTGTTTCATGAACAGATATCGCCCGCGCGCCAGCAGCGCGCCGGCACCCGCCGAGCGCTCCGCCGGATGCAGCCAAAGCCCGCCGACTTCGCTCGATCCGTCAAGGTCGGTGGACAGCGTCAGCAGCTCGGCGCGAAATGTCCGGTTCAGTTCCTTGCTCACCTGGGTCATCGTGCTGAGACGGTAGCTGTAGAACGGCAAGGAAGAGCCAATCTTGGTAAATATCTGGCACGTGCCCTTTGCCTGGCCGCTCGCCGCATCTTCGAGGATAAACAGGAACACATCATCGTCCAGTCGGTCTTCATCGCGCGCGAAGGAGGCGGCGGCACGCTCCAGCTTGGACTTCAGCGCCGCCCGGTCGGCCGGCAGGTTGGTAAAGCCGCCGCCGGTGCCCTTGGCCATCTGGTACAGTGCAGCGAGGTCATCCGGGCACGCGGCGCGCATGACGAAACTCATGGCAGCGACACGCCGGCGTCCAGGCGGTGGAGCACGAGCGCGGTGAGCCGGGCGCGTTCGACGAGGGAACCCACCAGCAGAAACTCAGCTGCCGAGTGAATGTCGCCGCCGCGAGCGCCCATGGTGTCGATCACCGGCACGCCCATGGCGGCGATATTGTTGCCATCGCAGACCCCGCCGGTGTCCTGCCAATCGATTGCATCGCCGAGGTCGGCGGCGGCGCTGCGGACCAGCGCGAACAATCGCTCGCTGCCGGCGTCGATCGGCTTGGGCGGCCGGGTGAACCCCCCCTGGAGTTTGATCATCACCTCATGCGCCGCGCTGACCTCACCGATGGCGCGAGCGATGATCTTTTCCGCCGCTGCGGCATCCTCACCGCTGCGCGGCCGGATGTTGAACCGCAGAATGGCAAGGTCCGGGACCATATTATCCGGCCCGCCGCCATCGATCCGCGCCGGATTGATGCCCAACCCAGTGCGGCGCGCCTGCGCCAGCCGCAGCGCGAGGTCGGACGCAGCAACTATGGCATTGCGCCCGTCCTCGGGATTGCGCCCGGCATGGGCGGAACGCCCGGTGACAATTGCGGCGAAATTGCCAGAGCCGGGCCGCGCCCGCGCCATCGCCCCGCCTGGCAGCGACGGCTCAAAGGTCAAGGCGGCGATCTTGCCCTGCGACACCTCGCGGATGATCCGCGCCGACGACAGCGAGCCAGTTTCCTCGTCGCTGTTGATCAGCACATCGTAACCGAGCTGCGGGCGGGTAGCTTCGAATGCCCGCAAGCCGGCGAGCATCAAGGCAAGCCCGGCCTTCATGTCGGCGGTACCGGGCCCGCGCAGCGCGTTTTCGCCGATCCACTCGCAATGCTGGAAGGGATGATCGACCGCGAAGACCGTATCCATATGCCCGGTAAGCAGCACACGGCGTTCGGCATCAGGGCGGACGCGCAGCCGCAGATGGCGGCCGTAGGTCATAGCCTCCAACCTTCCGTCCGCAGTCACCTTCTCCACTGGATCGGGATCGACCAGTTCTACTTCGCCGGGCAGCGCGGAGAACGCCTCGGCTAGCAGGCTTGCCACCGCGTGTAGGCCCGCCAGATTGCCAGTGCCGCTGTTGATCGCCGCCCAGTCCAGCACCTGACCTAGCATGGGCTGCTGCTCGACCGGTTCGAGGCAGAAGAATTCAGCGCGGGTAAGCCCGTTCATGGCGCGCCGGTCACAGCAAAGATGCCAGTGGCATTGCCGCTGTCGAAAGTCAGGTCGAGCCTACCGGTGGCCGGATCGACTTCGCGGCTGATGAACTCGTAGAACGACCCCGGCACTTCGCGCTGGGTCAGGCTGCCGTCACCAGCGCGGAACTGGCGGACGACCTTGCCGGCGAGAAACGCCGTCTGCCGCACCCGCCCGTTCGCCGACACTTCGACCTCGGGCTTGAGCGGCCAGCCCCGCTGGTGAAGCTGCGCTGCCAGCGCCGTCACATTGGGCACGCGATCAGTCGCATGATTGAACACGTTGCCTTCTGTCGCGATCCAGGCGCCCTCTGCGGTCGCGGATCGCATGATCTCGTAATCAGCCAGCGCCGGGGTTTCATGGTGCCGCCCGAACGACGCAACCACGCCGGGGAGGCCGGCCAAGGCTGTCTCGAACGAACATCGCCCGTCGCTGGCAAGCCGTCCGAGCATCTCCCGTTCAGCTTCGCCCAGCGGATCGACAGAATTGTCGAAGATGCGCCGCGCCGCATCGTGCGCCGCTGCGGGCAACTGGGCCACATGCAATTCGCTAACGAAAAACTGCGGCACGCTTTCGGCCATGTCCTCGTGGGCGAAAGCGCGGCCAGTCATCGTCAGTTTCGGCAGCGGATAAGTTCCGGCCACGGCATAGCCGAGCGGTTCAAGAATCCGGGAAAATGCGGCAGCACCCGTCGGCAGTGCCCCGCTCGGCCCGTCGATTGTGCGCAGCGCGCCGTGATCGAAGCAGACCGTCCTCCGTCCCTCTGCCCGGACATCCGCGACATAGGCCGCCGCAGAGGCCACGCGCGTCAGCAGATCGGCAAACAGGACGATGTTCAAAGCCATCGCAATCTGCGCCCGGCTTGGCTGACGCGCGCATTCGCCAAGGCGAGGGTCGATCGCCATCACCGCCAACACGTCGCCGGCACGGTCCTCGCCGAGCATCGCCGTCACCAGCCGCCAAATTGCGCTGCCTTCTGGGATCATCGCTGCCTCATCGATAGCAATGTGGCAGGATAACGCTTCACGGCGAAATTCGATAGGCAATTCGGCTCGGCCTAGCCCACACTTTACAAAAACACTCCCGATATTGGTGGAGATTGGACGAACCGGGCAACTTCAGTTTGACTGGGAACAAATTGCTGTTGTCGTGGTTATGATTTGCAGATGTGGCAACCTTACGAAAGGGGATGATCGTGACTGCTTTCAGAGTGCATGCGAGCGGATCAAGGGAAAGCGGCTTGCCGCGTCAGGCGCAGGACGAACATCTTCGACGATTGATCCACGGGCGAATTCAGCCAATGGAACGCCCGAACCTGTTTCGACGAATCTTGGGCTTCATTGATTAAATCCAATACACGTGCAGTCGTGCCTGTCTCACTTCGCGTCTGCGGGTGAGAGAGCCCCCGCTGACAATATGCGATATCCTGCCAGGCAGCACTGATTAAACAGGTGAAATTCGCTTTGCTTTAGCCTCAGTTGCATGAAAATTCCAGCTGGGCCGTGGGAGGTGTACGGCGAAAGTGCCGCTAATCCCGGAACATATCAGACACGCTTTCGTTGATTGGGTTCGAGCCGTAGGGCTTGCATCAAGGAGAAGTGTCATGGCTGGCGGCGGTGAATACGAGCCAAAGGATTCGCGAAACGTAACCGGGACGGCATCGACTCCCGATGGGCGCTGGACCAAGCAATCGAAGAATGAGCCAAACGCAAAGGGTGCCCCTAATGGCCCAGACGAAGCCAGCGAAGAGACTGCCGAACCAGTTGTTTTTGAGCCCGATCCAGCGTTGATACTGAGGATTGAAAAGGGCGAAGCTGATCGCCGCCAGAGCGACAGTCCTGGTAAGACGAAACACTGAATTTGGCGATTTTGCTGA
>JANMCD010000280.1:0-6763 GCA_031360905.1 Novosphingobium sp. | reverse complement strand
GAAACCCTGCTCGGCTTTGGCACCAACGGCACCTGCTTCACGATCAACACCACCACCGGCCCCACTGGCCTGCCGATCACCGGGCAGCTCAAGGAGCACAATGTCTCGTGGCGCGTGGGTGCGGACTACAAGGTCAACAGCGACGTGCTGCTCTATGCGAACGTGTCGCGCGGCTACGAGGCAGGCAGTTTCCCCAGCCTTTCGGTTGCCGCGGACATCGGGCTGAAGCCGGTGACGCAGGAATCCGTGACCGCCTATGAAGCCGGTTTCAAGGCCTCGCTGGCCGATCACAAGGTCCAGTTGAACGCTGCGGCCTTCTACTATGATTACAAGGACAAGCAGATCCGCGGCAAATTGCGCGACAATACCTTCGGCGCCCTCGATGCCCTGATCAATGTGCCCAAGTCGCGAATCTTCGGCGCGGAAGCCGATATCACCATCAAGCCCGTGAGCGGCCTGACGATCAACGGTGCGATCACCTTCCTTGACTCGAAGATCACCGCCGGACCGCCGGCACCCCGCAACTTCAACATCTACGGGTTCATCGACAAGTTTCAAGGCGATCCGCTGCCGTTCACTCCGAAGTTCTCGGGCGTGCTTAATGTCGATTACCGCCACGAAATGGCTTCGGGCGGGTCCGCATTTGTCGGCGTGAGCGTGAATGCCCGTTCGCATTCGGACGCGGCCATCGGCGCGAACCGCATTCCGTTCCCCTATGCTCCGACGTCGATCACGCGCGCCGGGATTGGCGGCAATGTCTTCAACATCAAGGGATACGCAACCACCGACGCCCGCATTGGTTATGAAGCGGCGGACGGAGCCTGGAAGGTCATGCTGTGGGGCAAGAACATCTTCGACAGCTATTACTGGACCACGGTGATCCCTTCCAACGATTCCCAGGGGCGCCTAGCCGGAATGCCCGCGACCTACGGGATCACGCTCGGCTGCAAGATGAAGTAGTCAAAAGGCTTTGCGGGCCTGGTTGACCTCCCTCGGCCATCGCAAGCCCGCAAATCCTTGATACTGGAAGCCCTGTTCCTTTTTCCACTTTACCCTGGGAATGGATGGGTCTCCGTTTTTTTTGCTTGTCGCCGCGGGCAATGTGGTTTCGACTGAATATCGAAGACAATGACAATGAGAGAGGATGGCACGGTGGGGCAATCTGAAGTCGGTCGCGGTACGGCGCCGGGCTGGCGCGAAGACATGGAGCCGCACCTGCTGGCGCTGCTGCAGGCCAAGCATGCACGCCAGGGCAAAGGCAGCTACAAGCCGCGCGAGGCGCAGGACGTTGCCGAGCGGCTGGGCCGCCTGCTCGGCGCGCATGGGGTTGCCGGGCACGCGCACAATGTCCGCCGGATGGGCGGCGGGGCTTCCAAGGAGCAGTTCCTGTTCGACCTGGTCGATCCGGCGACCGGTACGGCCGAGAAGCTCGTGCTGCGGATGGACCCGCTCGAAGGCATCATCGAGACGTGCCGCGCGCGCGAAGCGCAATTGATCACGGCGATTGGCGGTACCGTGCCCGCGCCCAGCGTTGCCTTCGTCGATCCTGATGGTCGCCACATGGGCCAGCCGGCGATGATTACCCGCTTCGTGCGTGGCGACACCAAGCCCCGCGACGCCACGGCGGGGCCTTCGGGCGTGGGCATTGTCGTCGGCGAGCGTGCTTCGGCGGCGCTCATTCCGCAGTACCTCGACAATCTCGTCGCTATCCACGGCTTCGACTTGGCCGGGGCGGACCTCTCGACCTATGCCGTGCCACAAGCCGGGACTACCCAGGCCGCGCTCTGGCAGCTCAATTTCTGGGAGCGGGTGCTGGAGGACGATCAGGTCGATGCCCTGCCGCTGCTCACCTACACTGCCTGCTGGCTGCGCGAGCGCGTTCCGGTGTGCGCGGCACCGGTGCTGCTTCATGGCGACTACCGCCTCGGCAATTTCATGTTCGACCAGGATACGCTGGAAATGACGGCGGTGCTCGATTGGGAACTCGCGCACATCGGCGATTTCCATGAAGATGTCGCCTATTCGCTCGAGCCGCTGTTCTGCAGCCGGGATGCGGAAGGGCGCAAGCTGATCGCCTCGATGATGTCCGTGGACGAATTTCTCGATGGCTATTGCGCGCGCTCCGGCCGGGTGATCGATCGGCAGGTGCTGCACTGGTATCACGTGTTGAACAGCTTCAAGCTGTCGGCGATGAACCTGGCTTCGGGTGTGCGGGCCGCGCGCGACGGCACCAACCACCAGAGCGCGTTCCTGGGCTTCCTGGCATCCAGCGGGATCGGGATTTCGGGTACGCTGTGCCGACTGCTGCAAGGAGAAGCGGCATGACCCCCAGCATCGAAGTGCGGCTGCAGAGCATGTTGCATGGCTTTCGCGATGTCGTCGTCCCGGCCATCGATCCGGGCGAGGCGCTGGCGGTGGAGCAGGCCGCGCTGATCATGGCGCAGCTATCGGCGCTGCTGAAGCAGTTGCCCTATGCGGATCGTTACCACCGGCTGTGCCGGGACGATGCGCAGACCACCGCTGCGGCAATTGGCCAGGATGCCGCGGGCGGGCCGCGCAGCCTGGCCGCCGCGGCCGAACTGGAGGCGCTGCTGGCGAGCGATTCCGGCAATCCCCACGCCGATTACCTGGCACTGGCGGACGGCATCGCGCAGTTGACCACCGCCGCCGCGCACGATGGAGAGGCGCACTGGCGGCAGCGGATCGACCCGCCGCTGCTCGCCTTCGTGTGTCGCCAGAACCGCCGCGAGCGGGTGTGGTGCAAGGACGCGGGTTTCGACCCGAACCCGGCCGAACTGCCAGACCTTGCCCCAATGTGCAGCGATGCCCGCGCGTAGTCAGGGAGGGCGCGATGAAGATCACCGACAACGCCACCTATTTGCGCGTCGCCCTGCACACGCTGCAAAGTAAGATCGCGCCCGAGTTGACATCGGGTGACGGTCAGGCTGCCGCCGCGATGGTCGGTCAGGTGCTCGACGAACTGCTCAAGCGCGAAATCGCCGCGCCTGCACTGCTGGCGCAGCAGATCATTGCCGGCGCGCCGCTGGCCACGCGGCTGGCCGCTTTTGCAACCACGCATGGCATCACCGTGCCCGAACCCGGCGATACCGTCAGTGATGGCGCCGGCTTTACCGCGCTTGCCGCGCAGCACGATGCGCTGACCGCACAGATCGCGGCACTGGCCGATGCGCTGGCCGACCGCCGCGCGGACTCGCCGACCGCAGCGCAGGATGAGCTGTCCACGCTGCTGCTCGATGTCGCATTGTGGGACCAGCACTATCCGCTCACACAGCGCGACATGCCGGTACCCGCTGGCGTTCCGGTTGCTGTTCCTGCAGGTGCGCCGCTTTCGCGTGATTTGCTTGAAGCTTTCCTGCGCAGCGTCCATCCCGATGGCCCGGACGTGAGCATGGTCGATATGCAGCCGATCTCGGGCGGCTTCGGCAAGCAGACCTTCCGGACGCGCGTCCGCGAAGGCAGTGGCGCCGAGCGTGTGCTGATCGTGCGCAAGAGCGATCCGGTGCCGATGGTGCGCAAGGGCGCCTTCCTGATCGACCATGAATTCCACCTGCTGCGCGACCTGCACGCTACCGGCCTGCTGCCGCTGGCCGAACCGCTGTGGCTGGCGAAGGACTTTCCCGGCGTCGATGCGGATTTCTACGTGATGCAGGCCTTGCCCGGCGCGGTGCCCAGTTCATTCCTCGGCGCGGCAAGTGCCTCCATTCCCGAAGCCATCATCCTGCAACTCGCCGGGCATATGGCCCGACTGCACAGCATGAACCTTTCCGGCCTGTCGGGCTTTCTGGAACGCTTCGAAAGCCCGGCGGTGGCCACCGACACGATCGAAAGCTGCTATCGCCGCCAGATCGCCGAGTGGAAGGACTATTACCATCGGGCCGGTCATCTGCCCGCGCCGTTCGTCACCTACCTGCTCGACTGGCTGGATCGCAATGTCCCCGCCGATCCGCGCCGTCCGGTGCTGGTCCACGGCGATCTCAACATCCACAGCGTGCTGGCCGAGGACGGGCACATCACCGGCATTCTCGACTGGGAATGCGCGATGATCGGTGCGCCCGAGCAGGATCTGGCCTATGTCCGCCCGATCCTTTCACAGCATATCGAATGGGACCGGTTCCTCGCCCATTACCGCGCCAGCGGCGGGCCGGAGGTGAACCAGGCCGGGCTGGATTTCTATATGGCCTTTTCGGCGATGCGGCTGTGCATCATCTTCAACAAGGGCGTGCGCAACCTGCAGGACCACGCGCACCAGGACATTCGTTACTCGGTCATCGATCTCAGTCTCACGCCCGAATTCATGAAGCAGGCGCTGGCCTGCACCAACGGTTGAATTTGCCCGACCTCCGGACGCCCGCACAAGCGAGCGTCAACGAAAGGATCCCGATCCATGCCCGAAACATCGCCGCCCCTTGCCTCGCCCCCTGCCGAGTTCGCCTTTCGCCACAAGCTGACGCCGGAGGGGCGTGAATCGCTCGCGCACATCCTGCTGATACCCGAGCACAACATCGCCGGGTTCATCTACCCGACTATGCTCGGCACCGGCGCGGGCAAGTCGACCGCATGCTTCTTCAGCCCCGATTTCCCCGAGCAGATCGTCGAGGTCGAGGACAGTCCGGTTGCCGACACGATGAACTTCGACGACTGGCGCCATGGTCCGCTGCACATGGAAGTGATCGAGCCGCTCAAGCGCGTCAACATCGCCTGGAACGGCACCCGCATCCGCTTCAAGGGGGAGTTCACCGCCACCCATCCGGCCTATGCCTTCAGCTCGCACCCGCGCGGCAATCCGCCCTATTTCGGCAGCGACCGCACCGAGCAGCACGGAAGGGTGGTCGCCGAGCTCGAGCTCGACGGGCGCAAGCTGCATCACGAGGGCTTCCTGGTGCGCGATCACAGCTGGGGCCCGCGCATCTGGGGGCTCAATCAGCACTACAAGTGGATCCACGCCACCACCGGCGACAGCTCGATGCACTTCTTCGAGATGCAGGGCTTCGGCCGCACCGAACTGCGCGGCTTCCTTTTCAAGGATGGCGAGATGCGGCACGTTGCCCGGGTCGACTACGATTTCGCCTATGGCGACGAGATGGTGCAGAAGACCTTCGACGTCACCGTGACCGATACCGCAGGCCGCCAGTCTCGCATCGCCTTCACCATGTTCGGCGTGCTGACATCGTCGCACGATTCCAAGACGCTGATCAACACCGGCTGCGCGACGCTGGATTTCGACGGCAAGCCGGGCGTGGGCGTGTGCGAGTTTTCCTGGAACATGGACTACTTCGATTTCGCGAAGACCTACGCCGCACAATACGGTTGAAGCGCTGGCGGGCGCGTAGGCATTGACCCGTCTACGTGCAAGTTGGGCGCCTTGCGTCCGGAAATGTGAAAAAGGGGGCAGATCATGATTACCGACGCCGACATCGATTTTCATGCCACCGATCCCGCCGTGCACGACTGGGTCGAGACCAACTACTTCGCCTTCTTCAATGCGGAACGGCGGATTTGCGGCCACCTGCAGGCGCTTTTCCGACCCAATCTCGGCGTGGTGATGACCGATGTCCGCATCTGGCGCGGGTTGGTGGATCGCTCGCACGATGCGCTATACGTCGCGAACCACCATCACCAGCCTGGCGCCCCAAGCCTTCGCAAGTATGCTTTGGCCAGCGGACTGTCGGTCGAAGCGCTGAGTACGCGCGACTACCGAGTTGACTATCTCGGCATCGACGAGACCGAAATCCATTTCGAGGTCAAGGGCATCATGGAGCCCTACGACATCTCTGATCCGGAGATGGACCCAGTCACGCGCAGCCAGATGACCGGTGGCTTCGTGCTGGGCGAGGCCTATCGCGGCCATTGGGATATGCACGCGCGGATCCGGGGCGAAATCCACTGCCGGGGCGAAACCATTACGGTCGATTGCGTGCAGGTGATCGATCACAGCTGGGGGCCGCGCACCGAAGTGGAACTGCCGGGATGATGTGGCTGGGAGCCTATTTCCCGGAGATCGACACAGCGGTTCACGGCTTTTTTCCAGCCGATCCGGAGCACAGCGACACGCTCGACCTCGCCCACGGCTATATCTGCCGCCAGGGTAGGGTGACGGGCCTTGCATCTGCGAAACTGGTCCTGTCGCGCCTGGGCTACCTGCCGATTGCGGCGGAATGGCACGGCGTGGATGGCGACGGCCAGACCTTTAGCCTCTACGGCGCATCGATAGCCGGCGGGCCGTGGCCGGTCTATCCCAGCGTCGATGTCGGCATCACGCTGAAGCGCTGGACGATGGGCGGTCATGTCGGCCACGGCCTTGCCATGGAAAACACCTTAATGGCTTATCGCACTCGCCACGGCTTCGGCGCACAAGGGGCAAAACCCTAGGGCGAAACGGGAGTCATGGGGGAGAGAAAGGGTGACACATTGCGCAAGTTGCGCGCTGAGGGCTGTCAGCCAATAAGCGAGCCGACAACACGCCGATTTTTCACACGATGAAGGAACGGCGGCTTGGGCCGCATGGCGCTTCCAAGCGGACTTTCCGGACAGTCCAACAACCCGGCCATATGATCGGATGATTTCCAGTGCTAGGCAATGTCTGGTTTTCACTACGGTAATTTCGACTGAGAAGGCCCGGGATTAGGCACAATCCCGCCGTCATCGACTTCGCCCGCGATCCGGAGACGGGCGGTCAGGCGTCGGCAAATCGCGCTTCTGACGTTCGGCCGCCAAAATCTGGGCATGACGGGCAGCAAAAACC
>JANMCD010000272.1:0-17084 GCA_031360905.1 Novosphingobium sp. | reverse complement strand
GCTACTTCCCGGCCTGCGGCTGGATGGCACCAAGCTTGCCGCGACGCTTGACGGCCCATTCCGCGACCTCACCATAGTCCACCAGCTGACGTCGGCCCGGGTGACCAGCGGCTCCACCCGGATCGAAGGTGTCGCTCAGGTCGGCACAGCCACTTACGATGAAGCGGGCTGGAAGCTGCCGTTGCGGCTGACGGCTGAGCGGGTGGTTACCGGCAATCCCTCGTTCGATCCGCGGCTGGTCAAGCTGCTCGTCAGCGGAACCGTGAAACTGGCTGGCACGCAGCTGGTGTCGGACGACCTTGCACTTGCCGCTCCCGGGCTTTCCGCCCGGCTCGCGTTGCGCGGCGATACCGAGCGCGGCGGTTATGCGCTGGCCGGACCGGTTGCCGCCCGCGCGCTGGCGCTGGCCAATCTTGGCGCGGCCGATGCGCAGGGACGTATCCAGTTCAAGACCGGCGCACAGCCGTGGACGTTGAACGCGCAGCTTGCCGGGCGGATGGTGCGCGTTACCAACGCCACGCTGACCAGCCTTGCCGGCACCGGCATAAATTTCGCGGGCAATTTCAGCCTTGGGGCAGGGCGCCCGCTGCTGTTCGAACGGGCCACGCTGCGCGGCAGCAAGCTGACGCTGGCGCTGTCCGGGCGATATCTGCCCGGCGGCGGCGCGGTGCTCACCGGGCGGGGCAGTCAGGTGGACTACGGGCCTTTCACTGTCGAGGCGAATGTCGCCGGCGAGGGTACGCGGGCGGTGCTGGTTTTCGCCGATCCGCTGCCCGCCGCCGGGCTGAGCAATGTGCGGGTGGCGCTGTCGCCGATCGCCGGGGGTTTCCGCATCGAGACCAGTGGCGGCTCGAAGCTCGGCCCGTTTACCGGAACACTCGGTCTGTTCGTGCGGCCCGGCGGTCCCACTCGCATCGAGATAGAGCGGCTCGACGTCTGGAAGACGGCGGTGCGGGGCATGCTGACGCTGGGGACCGGTGCGGCGGCTGGTCAATTGTCGCTGGCTGGTGGCGGCGTTCAGGGCACGATCAACCTGGCTCCGCGCGATGGCGGTCAGGGCTTCACGGCATTGCTGACCGCGACCGACGCGCGCTTCGCCGGCGAGACCCCGCTCACCATCGGCAGCGCCCGGCTGGAAGCGCAGGGCTCGCTTCGCGCCGGGCACAGCACGATCACCGGCAGCCTGATCGGCCAGGGCATCGGGCAGGGGCAACTGTTTCTTGGCCGGGTGGCGGCTTCTGCGCGGCTGACGGATGGGCGCGGGCAAGTAACCGCCTCGCTTGCGGGGCGCCGTGGCAGCCGCTTCGATCTTCAGCTCCTGGCTGATGTCGCACCCCAGCGCATAGCCGTCGCCGCTCAGGGCCAGTTGGCCAACCAGCCGATCCGCCTGGTTCGCCGGGCGGTACTGACCGCCGAGGCGGATGGCTGGCGGCTCGCGCCGACGCAGATCGATTTCGCCGGCGGGCGCGCAATCGCCTCGGGACTGGCGGGCGGCAGGACGACCGAAATCCATCTCGCCCTCGCGGACATGCCGCTATCACTCATTGATGTGCTGGTGGCCGATGTTGGTCTGGGCGGGCGGATTTCGGGCCTGGTCGATTACCGCCAGACTTTGCGCGGCCCCCCAACCGGCGAGTTCAAGGTCAAAATAGCGGGGCTTACCCGTTCTGGTCTCGTGCTGACCTCGCGCCCGCTCGACCTCGCGCTGGTCGGTTCGCTGTTGCCCGACCGGCTGGAAACCCGCGCGGTGGCGATGGAGGGTGGCCAGGTGCGCGGCCGGCTGCAAGGCAGGATCGTGGGACTGGCATCGCAGGGGGCACTGGTGGAGCGCATTCAGCGCGGCGCGCTGTTCGCGCAGTTGCGCTACAACGGCCCGGCCGATGCGCTGTGGCGGCTGGCGGCGCTCGATGCGTTCGATCTCACCGGGCCGTTGGCAGTGGCGGCCGATGTGACCGGATCGGTTGCTTCGCCGGCCATCCGCGGCTCTCTCGCCAGCGATAATTTGCGGCTGCAAAGTTCGCTGACCGGCACCAGCATCGACACGATGAAAGTTCGCGGTGCATTTTCCGGTTCGCGGTTGGTGCTGAGCAGCCTGTCAGGCCTGACCGCCGGCGGCGGCAGAGTTGCGGGCAGCGGCAGTTTCGACCTGTCGGGGCTTGGCGAGCGCGGGCCGGGTATCGATCTGCGGTTGGCCGCGCGCAATGCCCGGCTGCTTGGACGTGACGATATGTCGGCAAGCCTGACCGGTCCGCTGCTGATCCGCTCGGACGGGATCGGCGGGGTGATTGCCGGTCGGCTGGCGATCGACCGGGCCAGCTGGCGGCTTGGCCGCTCGGCGGCGGCGGAACAGCTTCCAATCGTCAAGACCCGCGAAATCAACCGTCCGACCGACCTCGCGCCGCCGCGAAATTCGGCCGCACCCTGGCGTTTTCTGATCGATGCCAAGGGTTTGAACCGGGTCGAGGTGAACGGCATGGGGCTCGAAAGCGAATGGAGTGCCGATATCCGGCTGCGCGGCACCACCGCCGCGCCGGCGATTACCGGCCGGGCCGATCTGGTGCGGGGCAACTATGATTTCGCAGGTAAGCGCTTCGACATGATCCGCGGGCGGATCTTCTTCGACGGCAATAGCCCGCCCGACCCGCGGCTGGATATCCTTGCGGAGAGTCAGGAGACCGGACTGACGGCACGGGTGTCGGTCAGCGGCACTTCGCTGCGCCCGGATATCGCGTTTTCTTCGACCCCGGCGCTGCCGGAGGACGAACTGCTCTCGCGCCTGCTGTTCGGCACTTCGATAACCAATATTTCTGCCCCCGAAGCGCTACAGCTCGGCGCCTCGATAGCCGCCCTGCGCGGCGGTGGCGGCCTGGATCCGATCAACAAGCTGCGCCGCGCGATCGGGCTGGACCGGCTGCGCATCGTGCCGGCCGAGGCATCCACCGGCCGGGGTACCGGTGTCGCCGCTGGCAAATACATCACCCGGCGGCTCTATGCGGAGATCGTCACCGACGGGCGGGGATACAGCGCAACCCAGCTGGAATTTCGGGTGACCAGCTGGCTTTCGTTGCTTTCGGCAGTTTCAACCGTTGGCAAGCAGAGTGTAAACGCCAAGATAAGCAAGGATTATTAGGACTTAAATTCAGAGTGTTGTCCACGTGAATGTCAAATCCCGATGTCACCGGGAACCATAAAGCGCGGCTTCGTCCTCCCGCCGCCGGACCAGCCCCCTGAGCACCTTGCCGCCGTTGAAAACCCATTTGCCGAACTCGGCCCGCGCGCCCGCAAAGTCGCCAGCGATGTGCTTTGCGGTCAGGGTGGCCGAGGCGATCCGGCCGGTGTTATATTGAAAGCTGACCAGCGCATCGAACTGGTTGTGGCTGGCCGGCGCCTGGCCGATCGCCTCGGCTACTTCGGCGGCGTAGCGAGCAAGGTCGCGTTCGAGGCGGGAATCGCATTGCGCTGCGGTCCAGAGCGTGCCGGGCCCGATGCCGGGGCCGGTCGCCCCCCAGCCGATAGTCCAGGGGAGGCCATCGGCGCTGCCCGGGTCCGGATAGGCTTCGAACCGGCCATCGGCGCGCCGCCTGCCGCAGCCCTCCCATTTGCGGATCAGCGCTCTTCCGCCCGCGCCTAGCGTGCGGGAAACTGGTGGAGCGAGCATCCGGTCGAGCGCGGCATCGATCGCCGCGACCTCGTCAGCAGTAAAACTGCGTCCGAGCATCGGACGGACGGCATCGAACACCGGCTTGCGGTCCATGGATCATCGCCTCCTGCTTTCGAGAGGCGGCGCAATTAAGCCAGACCGGGGTGTGTAGGAAAATGAAAAAGCCCGGACCTTGCGGCCCGGGCTCTTCCTTCAGCAGCAATCCGGATGGGATTACATGCTGTAATACATATCGAATTCGACCGGAGACGGCGTGGTTTCCCAGCGCATCACTTCTTCCCACTTAAGCTCGACATAGGCATCGATCTGCTCCTTCGAGAAGACGTTGCCCTGCAGCAGGAAGTCGTGATCGGCGTCGAGCGATTCCAGCGCTTCGCGCAACGAGCCGCACACAGTCGGCACCTGGGCCAGTTCAGCCGGCGGCAGATCGTAAAGGTTCTTGTCCATCGCATCGCCGGGATGGATTTTGTTCTTGATCCCGTCGAGCCCGGCCATGAACAGCGCCGCGTAGCACAGGTAGGGGTTGGCCATCGCATCGGGGAAGCGGATTTCAACACGCTTGGCCTTGTCGCCGGCACCATAGGGGATGCGGCACGAAGCCGACCGGTTGCGCGCCGAATAGGCGAGCAGCACCGGCGCCTCATAGCCCGGAACCAGCCGCTTGTAGCTGTTGGTTGTCGGGTTGGTGAAGGCATTGACCGCCTTGGCGTGCTTGATGATGCCGCCGATGAAATAGAGGCACATGTCGCTGAGGCCGGCATAGCCATTGCCGGCAAACAGCGGCTTGCCCTTTTCCCAGATCGACATGTGGGTGTGCATGCCGGAGCCATTGTCGGTCTTGATCGGCTTGGGCATGAAGGTCGCGGTCTTGCCGTAAGCCTGGGCAACCTGGTGGACGACGTATTTGTACACCTGCATGCGGTCGGCGGTTTCCACCAGCGTGCCGAAGGTCAGGCCAAGTTCGTGCTGGGCCGAGGCGACTTCGTGGTGGTGCTTGTCGCACGGCAGACCCATCTCGATCATCGTCGAGACCATCTCGCCGCGGATATCGACGCAGCTATCGACCGGGGCGACCGGGAAGTAGCCGCCCTTGGCGCGGGGACGGTGGGCGAGGTTGCCGCCGTCATATTCGCGGTTGGAATTGGTCGGCAGCTCGATGTCGTCGATCCGGTAGCCGTTGCCGTCGTAGCCGTCGTAGAAGCGGACGTCGTCGAAGATGAAAAATTCGGCTTCGGGGCCGACATAGATGGTGTCGCCGATGCCGGAGGACTTCAGGTAAGCCTCGGCGCGCTTGGCGGTGGATCGCGGATCGCGGCTGTAGAGTTCGCCGGTCGAAGGCTCGACGATGTCGCAGACCACGATCAACATCGGTGTCGCGCTGAACGGATCGATATAGACCGCGTCGAGGTCGGGCTTGAGGATCATGTCGGATTCGTTGATCGCCTTCCAGCCGGCGATCGAGGAACCGTCGAACATCAGCCCATCATCGAGCTCGTCCTCGCCGATCAGCGCGGCGACCATGGTCAGGTGCTGCCACTTGCCCTTGGGATCGGTGAAGCGCAGATCGACCCATTCGATTTCCTCCTCCTTGATGCGCGCGAGGATGTCCTTTGCCTTGGCCATTGTATTATTTCTCCGGATTGCCGCCCGGGCGGGCGGCGAGGGTTAGGGGTAGTTTTATTGGATTGGGGATGGACCTTGCCCCCGCTCGGTCCAGCCCCGCCACTCCATCCTTCACGCGACCCGCTCGCGATCGGGAGGAGAGAAGTGTCAGATAGCGTCGTCGTCGCGTTCCCCGGTGCGGATGCGCAGCGCGCTTTCGACCGGGATCACGAATATCTTGCCGTCGCCGATCCGCCCGGTCTGCGCCGCCGCTGCGATCGCTTCGACGGTACGTTCGGCGAGGCTGTCGGGCACGACAACCTCCAGCTTCACCTTGGGCAGAAAATCGACGACATATTCGGCCCCGCGGTAAAGCTCGGTATGGCCCTTCTGGCGCCCGAAGCCCTTGGCCTCGGTCACAGTAATGCCAGAGACGCCGACTTCGTGAAGGGCTTCCTTCACCTCGTCGAGCTTGAATGGTTTAATGATCGCTTCGATCTTCTTCACGGTTTTTCGAACCCCTGCACAGGGAGCCGGCCGCGTGGGTGTCGGGGCTGGTCATCCAGGTGCCTTTTCACCAATCCATCAAGAATCGTGCCAAGGCAAGTGACAGCCGTTAGGCCAAGGTGACGCCGCCGCAAAGAGCGGATTTGCAGGATGTGTGCAGAGCCGGCATGCTAACCTGCTTCGCGTTTAGCTGGAAACGCCGAGTCTTGCCCATAAATCATTCAAGTCCTGCCAAAAAATTGGGCATCAAAGCCGCAGGCCGGTCGTCTCCGGCAGCCCGGCCATCAGGTTGAGGTTCTGCACTGCTGCCCCGCTGGCGCCCTTGCCGAGGTTGTCGAGGATCGCCATCAGCCGAGCCTGGCCCGCGTCCCTGGCGGCGAACACATGAAGATCGAGTCGGTCGCTTGGGCTCATCGAGCGGCGCAGCAGCAACTCGTCGGGAATATCGCCGTGCACGGTAACCAGCGCGCTGCCGGCATAGAAGTCGGCGAGGCAAAGCCGCAGTGCATCTGGCGAGCCGGCCTGCGGCATCGCGGCAAGCGGCAGCGGAACTTCCACCAGCATCCCGCGATGCGCCGGGACCACCGAGGGGGCGAACAAGGGCGGCAAGCTGAGGCCGCTGCGTTCTTGCATCTCACGCACATGCTTGTGCCCGAGACCAAGGCCGTAAGCGCGAAAGGCGATGTCGGGATCGTCCTGGAACCGAGCGATCAGCGCCTTGCCGCCGCCCGAATAACCGGACACCGCATTGACTGTGTAGGGCCAGTCGGCTGGCAACAGCCCAGCGCGCACCAGCGGCGCGATCAGGGCGATGAACCCTGTCGAATAGCAGCCAGGATTGCTGATCCGCGCCGCCGAGGCCACGGCCTCGCAACCGACCACTTCGGGAAAGCCGTAAGTCCAGCCTTCCGCGACCCGGTGCGCACTGGACGCATCGATGATCCGCACTTGCGAGCCCTCGGCCAGTGCCACCGCTTCGCGTGCGGCGTCGTCGGGCAGGCAAAGGATGGCGAAGTCCGCCGCGTGAAAGGCATCGCGCCGGGCTCCCGCCTGTTTGCGCTCCGCTTCGCCCAGCACGATCAGCTCGAAGTCGCCGCGACTTCCCAGCCGCTCGGCGATCTCGAGCCCGGTGGTGCCGGCAGCGCCGTCGATGAACACCCGCAGGGTCACAGCGGCGCCTCCAGCCGGTCCAGCGAAACATAGCCGACTGGTCCATGCTCGCCGCCTGCCTGGCCCCAGGTCCACGCGCCGGCAATGTCGAGCACCGCGAAGGCGGAGCCCGGTGAGAGCATTTCTAGCACTTCCGCATCGGCGCGCGAGGCGGCCAGCAGCGGTGCACCCCCATTGCAGACCCGCCGCGGCTGGGGCACGGCATAGTGCGGCACGAAATAGCGGCCCGCGAAACGAATGTCCGCAAGATCGCCGCGCACCGGCGTGTGCCGGGGATCGGTTATCCGCATCGCCTCGCGCAGGGCGAAACTCTTGCCATCCAGATTCGGCGTGCCGTCCAAATTAGTGCCCGTTCAATGCCAGCAAAGCGCGCGGCTATACTGCTACCGTTGAGATAGGCAAGCTGGCGGCGGCTGGGCATGCCTTGCATCGCCAGCGAGAGAAATCCGTGACATAGCCTCGAAACCGCAACTTTCCCTCGCAATAGAATGACCACTCTATCAATAGAGATTGACCGGTGTAGGCACCTTTCGCAGCACGCAAGCTTTATAAGCGCGGGCTGCAACGAGGCGCTTAAGCCGGACGCTCACGCGGTGCCGTGCAAGGGGTCGAATAGTGATAAGCTTTGTCGCCCAGTTCGACGCTCTGCATGCTATCGCCGGGTTTATGGTCGGCGTGCTGGTCGGCCTGACCGGGGTCGGCGGCGGTTCGCTGATGACGCCGCTGCTCGTTCTGTTTTTCGGTGTTTCGGCGCAAACCGCAGTGGGCACCGATCTGCTGTACGCGGCAACCACCAAGATGGCCGGCTCCGCGGTGCACGGCTGGCGCGAAAACGTCGACTGGAAGATTGTGCGCCGGTTGGCCACTGGCAGCTTGCCGGCGGCAATCCTGACTTTGGTGGCTTTGTCGTATTTCGGGCGAGTCAACCAGTCGATGGAAGCTGTCATTTTGGTGGTTCTCGGCTGCATGCTAATCCTCACCGCGCTTGCGGTCGCCATGCAGAAAAAGCTGATTGCATTTGCGGTTGCCCGGCGCCCGCTCGAGGCGCCAGCGGCTGCGCTGCGCACAATCGTTCTCGGTGCGGTAATCGGCCTGCTGGTGTCGATCTCGTCGATTGGCGCCGGAGCGATCGGTGTTACCGCATTGCTGATGCTCTACCCCCGGCTGCCGGTCTCCCGTATCGTCGGCACCGATATCGCCCATGCCGTGCCGCTCGCGCTGGTCAGCGGTTTCGGCCATTGGCTTATGGGCGATGTGAATGGCATGCTGCTCGGGAATTTGCTGGTGGGCTCAATCCCCGGGGTGATTATCGGCAGCCTGGTTTCGACGCGGGCGCCGGACGGTCTTCTGCGCCCGGCGCTGACAGCGGTCATGTTCGTGTCAGGGGTCAAGCTGCTGTTTTGACGAGACACCCTGAGTAACTGGTAGCCTCAACCCAAAGATGTGCGAAAAGAATGGCGTCATGAAATTCAATCGCGTGTTCGAGCTTGAGGGCGTGCATAATTTCCGCGATTTCGGCAGCTATCCCGTTGCCGGGGGCGGGCGGCTGAAGCGTGGGCTGTTGTGGCGCTCGGGCCAGCATCACGGGGCAAGCAATGCCGATCTGATGAAGATTGCCGAGCTGGGGCTTGTCGATATCTTTGATCTGCGTTCGTCGAAGGAGCGCGAAATCCATCCTTGCCGCCGTCCGCCGGGCTCTGCCGCCATCGTCCATACCGGCGGCGATCCCGCAGGAATTGCCGCGCCGCATGTGGCCGCTGCTGCGAGCAGCGGACGGCGCGATGCGGCCTCCACCCGTGAGGCCATGCAGCGCAATTATGGCGCGATCGCCTTTCGGCCGGAACTGATTGACATGACCCGGCGCTATCTTGGCGTACTGGCGCAAGGCAGGGGGCCGAGCTTGGTCAATTGCATGGCGGGCAAGGACCGCACCGGGATTGCCGCGGCGATGGTCCAGCTGGCTGCTGGCGTCCACTGCGACGATGTGATCGCGGATTACGTGCTGACCAACACCGCAGGCGATGTCGAGGCGCGCATTGCCGCTGGCGCGGACGCACTCAAGGCGATGGCCAGACAGATGGAGGGTGAAGCTCTGCGGGTCATCATGAGCGTGGAAGCAAAATATCTCGAGTTGGCCTTCGCCGCGATTGGTGAAAGCTACGGATCGGTAGACGGGTATTTGCGCGAGGTGCTGGGGGTGGATGATGCGCTGCGAGGCAGGCTGAGAGAGGTGCTGGTGGAGGGGTAAAGGGTTACAAATATTCTTTCATCTCGGCGATAAACCGCTCGAACTGGTCATGGTGCAGCCAGTGGGCGGCATTCTCGTATTCGATGACCCGCGCGGTCGGGAAATGCGCCAGCCGCCCGTCGTGCTCGGGGTTCGAGGCCCAGCTGTCGGCGCCGTAAAGCAGCAGCATCGGGCAGGTGATCGCCCCCCACAGCTTCTCCTGCTCAGAATAAGACATGTCGCCGATCGGCCAGAGGTTGAGGTAATTGTCGAACTTCCAGCTGTAGGTGCCGTCCTCGTTGCGGATGGCGCCATGGACGGTAAGGTGGCGGGCCTGTTCGTCGCTGAGAAAACTGTTTTCTTCTTTCATCCGGGCAAACGCGGCCTCGAGCGAAGGGTAGCGGCGCGGCAGGCGCCCGGCCGCCTTGCGCTTGTCTGCGATCCAATCGCGCAGGCGGTTAGCGGTGCCGGCAGCCTCGATCTCTGCCCGAACCTTCGGCGAGGGGCCAAGCCCCTCGATGTTGACAAGCTTGCGCACCTTGTCCGGGTAGAGTCCGGTGAAGCGGGTGGCGATAATGCCCCCGAGCGAATGGGCGATCACCGTAACCTGATCGTAGCCCAGCGTGTGGACCAGCTGAGCGAAATCATAGACGAAGGCGTCCATCGCATAATGGCCGTCGGTCGACCATGCGCTGTCGCCGTGGCCGCGCAGGTCGGGGGCGATGATGTGCCAGTCGCTGCGCAGCGCCTGCGCCACCCAGTCCCAGCTGCGACAATGGTCGCGGCCGCCGTGCTGAAGGATCAGAGGCGGCGCATCGGGATTGCCCCAATCGACATAATTCATGCGCAGGCGCTGAGAGATAAAGCTTTGCGAAGTGGGTCCGGCGAGAATCATGGCGACAAAATTGCCCGGACTGCCCGCCGCGTCAATCGATCCTGTCAGAATTCCAATTCCAGCGCCACGCGCACCTGCCCGTCGGCATCGTCCTTCGCCTTGGCAACGGCGAACAAATAGCCGACTTCGAGCACCACTTCGGGCCCGAGCCCCTCGACCTCGTATTTTGCAACGGGGCCGATGAAATGTTCGGCATTGGGCAGGAAGCTCCTGGTTGTGCCAAGATCGCCGAACGCCTGAACACCCAGCCTAAATTCGTCGAATGCCTCAACATCGACCGAGGCTGCGTAGCCGAATTCGAGCGGATCGCTCGACACCAGCGGCTTTTCCGCGATCAGGTTGAGCCGCAGGTCGAGCGGCCCGCGCTTGTGCTGCATCAGCAGTTTGGCCTCCAGTTTATCGGGCCCGTGCAGGCCGATGGCATATTCACCGTAAACTGCAAAATCGAGACCGCCAGCCTTGCCCAGATAGTAAATCGCCTCGATCGCCACTTCTTCCGTCCGCCGCGAAAAACCGGATTCCTTTGCTAGTTCGGTGAACACGCCGATCCTGAGGCGATTGTTCAGACTGTATGCTGCTTCAAGCTTAATCACATCTGCGCCATTGGCGGTACCGCCGGTCAACCTGTCATAGCGCGATTCGAATTCGAATTTGCCCGCCTCGACGGTGGCGCCATATACCTCGGCGCCAAGGCCCGGCGCGGCCAGACACGGCACAGGAAGACAGCAGGTCAGCACAGCACCAATCAAAAAATTCCTCACGCCCCGTCGCCCCTGAACTTGTTGCGAATAATTCGCATCTGGTAATGAGAATTATTCGCATGTGCAAGTGGGCCTTTGGGAGTTTTACCGGCATGGCAAAAAGCGCCAACCGCTTAACCGGGTCTGGCAATTTGCGGTCGCTACATCTATCTGCCGCGCCAATCGGAGAGAGTTCATGGCAACACACACGACCCGCATGCTGATTATCGGCTCCGGCCCTGCGGGCCTTTCGGCTGCAATTTACGGCGCGCGCGCCGGGATGCGGCCGATTGTCGTTCAGGGGCTGCAGCCCGGCGGGCAGCTGACCATTACCACCGATGTCGAGAATTATCCCGGCTTCCGCGATGTCATCCAAGGCCCCTGGCTGATGGAGCAGATGCAGGCGCAGGCCGAGCATGTCGGCGCCCGCATGCTGTGGGACACGGTCACCTCGGTCGATCTCACCGGCCCGCCGTTCCGCGCGATCGGTGACAGCGGCGATGTCTACGAGGGCGAGACTCTGGTCATCGCCACCGGCGCTCAGGCGAAATGGCTTGGCGTGCCGGGTGAGGAGCAGCTTGCCGGCAAGGGTGTCTCAGCCTGCGCCACCTGCGACGGATTTTTCTATCGCGGCAAGAAGGTGGTGGTGATCGGCGGCGGCAATACCGCGGTCGAAGAAGCGCTGTACATGACCAATCATTCCCCAGACGTGACGCTGATCCACCGCCGCGATACGCTGCGCTCGGAAAAGATCCTGCAGGACCGGCTGTTCGCCAATCCCAAGATCACCGTCGTGTGGAACAAGAAGGTCGACCACTTCATCGGCGATCCGCTGGCAGGCGGGCTAACGGGCGTCGCGCTGACCGATACGGTGACCGGCGAAACTTCCGAAATCGCCACCGACGGCGCTTTTGTCGCTATTGGTCATGCGCCAGCGACCGAATTGTTCAAGGGCAAGCTGGCGATGGACGACAGCGGCTACCTCGTCGTCGAGCAAGGCACGCCCAAGACCGCGATCCCCGGGGTGTTCGCCTGCGGCGATGTGATGGATCACATTTACCGTCAGGCAGTTACCGCGGCCGGCACCGGCTGCATGGCAGCCCTTGATGCCGAACGCTTCCTGGCCGAGCGCGAATTCGCCGCCAACAAGGCAATGGCAGGCGCTCCGGCCTAACTGCGCCGACCGGCCAGCCGCAGGATCGTAAAACCGAGTATTGCCGAAGCGAGCGATCCGGCCAACACGCCAAGCTTGGCCTGCTCGATCAGGTCCGGCCGATCCGGGAAGGCCAGCGCGGCGATGAACAGGCTCATGGTGAAGCCGATCCCGCAGAGAGCGGCCATCCCCCACAGCTGAGCCCAGCTGGTCCCGGCCGGCCGCTGCGCGAAGCCCAGCCGCTCGGCAGCAAATATCGCGCCGAGGATTCCGGTTTGCTTGCCAGCGAACAGCCCTGCGGCGATGGCAAGCGGCAGCGGCGACAGCAGGCCGTCCGGTCCGGCAGACGTCAGGCTGGCACCGGCATTGGCGAAGCCGAACAGCGGCACGATCAGATAGGCGTTCCACGGGACCAGCGCATGCTCCATGCGCGGCAGCAGGCTGCTCCCCTGACGGTCGAGACCGAGCGGGATGGCAAAGGCGGAGGCGACTGCGGCGACCGTGGGATGCACGCCCGAATTGAGTGTGCAATACCACACCAGTGCGGCCAGTACGGCGAACGCCCAGCCGCTGCCGACGCGCAACCGGTTGAGCAAGGTCATCGCCGTCAGGCACGCCAGCGCGGCCGCCAGCCAGATGATGCTCACGCCCGCCGTATAGACCAGCGCGATGATCGCCACCGCGCCGACATCGTCGACAATCGCGACTGTCAGCAGAAACAACCGCAGCGATGCGGGGGCTCGCCGGCCCAGCAACGCCAGCACACCGAGGGCAAAGGCGATGTCGGTCGCGGCCGGGATTGCCCAACCAGCCCGCAGTGACACATCGCTGCCACCGAATATCAGAAAGAGGGCGGCAGGCACCGCCATGCCGGCAGCGGCGGCCAGCACCGGCAGCCGCCGCCGCGCCGGGCTGGAAAGCTCGCCATCCACCAGCTCGCGCTTGATTTCGAGGCCGGCGGCAAAGAAGAACAGCGCCATCAACGCGTCATTGATCCAGTCGTGCCCGGTCGCCAGCGCCGCGATGGGTGTCCAAGGCAGCGGCGAATGAAAAGCGGCGTGATAGGTGGCCGCCCACGGCGAATTGGCGAGCAGCATGGCCGCCGCTGCCGCCAGCATCAGCAAGACGCCCGCCGCCGCTTCGCCGCCGGCAAATTTGGTCAGGGCATTGGCGAGCCGATTGGCAGGATCGCGGCTATGAGTCAGGTTCAGAAGCTCCTAATCGGGGCGCGACATGTAAGCTTCACATAAACCATTGCAATTCTTCTCGAAGTCAATAGGTACTGTAGTTCGGGAAAAGCCTGGGGAGGCTTAACAGGGTCGTGTTTGAATGGGCGCTTTTGGGCCTGGCGCAGCTATTGCGCTGGATGCTGGTGGCAGAGCACGAGTTGCTGCTCTTCGCCACCTTCTTCTTTATTGTCAGCGCTATAGACGAAGCGGCCGTGGATATTTCCTGGCTTTGGCTGCGGTTTAACGGACATTCGCGGATTGGGGTCGTTGCTCAGGGCGTCACTGAGTCTGCGCTGCTTGGCCATGCGGCGATTCTGGTGCCTGCCTGGCACGAGGACGAGGTCATCGGCTCGATGATCTGCCATACGCTCGCTGCCTGGGGGCAACGCGACTTCACCCTTTATATCGGCTGCTATCGCAATGACCCCAAGACGCTGGCCGCTGCTGTGGCTGGAGCGGGCGGCGATTCGCGGGTGCGGATCGTGGTCAACGGCCATGACGGGCCGACGACCAAGGCCGATTGCCTCAACCGGCTGTACGCCGCGCTCCGGGCGGACGAAGCTCGCAGCGGCACGCCGTTCCGCAACGTTATCCTGCACGATGCCGAGGATATGGTGCATCCGGCCGCCCTGGCGGTGATGGACCGGGCGCTGGCCGAAGTCGATTTCGTGCAATTGCCGGTGCGGCCCGAGCCGCAGCCGAACTCGCTGTGGATCGCCGGCCATTATTCCGACGAGTTTACCGAAGCCCATGCGAAAACCTTGGTGGTCCGGGATGCACTTGGCGCCGCGATCCCGGCGGCGGGGGTCGGCTGCGGCTTTTCGCGGGGAGCGCTGGCCAACCTCGCCCGGCTGCGGATGGCCGCGGGCGGGGCCGGCCCGTTTGCCGCGGAATGCCTGACCGAAGACTATGAGCTTGGGCTGCTGATCGCGCGCAATGGCGGCCGCAGCCGTTTCCTGCGGATGCGCGATGCCGCTGGCGATCTGGTCGCGACCCGCAGCTATTTTCCATCAACCCTGGACGCCGCCGTCCGCCAGAAGGCGCGGTGGATCCATGGCATTGCCTTTCAGGGCTGGGAACGGCTCGGCTGGGACGGCCGCCCGGTCGATATCTGGATGACCCTGCGCGATCGTCGCGGACCGCTTACCGCAGTGGTGCTGGCGGCGGCCTATCTGCTGCTGGTAATCGAAGGGCTGCTCGGCGCGGCGCGGCTGGCCGGCTGGCACGAAGGGTTGGAGCTATCGCCGCTGCTGCGCTTCATGATCGCGATCAGCTTCGTCAGCTTCGTCTGGCGCATGATTTTCCGCTTCGCGTTCACCGCGCGGGAATACGGGCCGATGGAGGGCGTTCTGGCGATCTTCCGGATCCCGATCGCCAATATCATCGCGATCATGGCCGGCCGGCGGGCGCTGCTCACCTACATGCGGACCTTGGGGGGCGCTGAGATCAGCTGGGACAAAACCGCCCACGGTGTCCATCCGGCTTCGCTGGAAGCACAGGCGGCGGCGGCATGATCGGCACCTTCACGCGGCGCGGGCAGCCGCTGGTTGCGCTTATCCTGGTGCTCGGCAGCTGGGTTTCAGCCCGCGCGATGATGTTCGATGCAGCGGAGATACCGCTGGTTCCTCCGTTTGCCATACCGTCGGCCGATGCGGCAAGGCCGATTGCGACAAGACGCCCATCTTTGAGCTCCGAGCCTGAGCCAGCGCCGCCCGTGGGTCTCAGCCGTGCGCCGCTGGCGTTGTTCGGGCCGGATTATTCCCTCCTGTCGGATCCGGCCCCCGCCCCGGGGAGGTTTGCCAATCCCGCAATGCAGGGGCCGGCCGGCGCAGGGATGCGCCACCTGTCCCAGGATTTCGCGCCTGTGGGCGGCTGGTCCCTGTTCCCCAACGATGCGTTAAACGAATCATCGCCAGCCATGGCGCCGCTGAGGGCCGCGCAGCCCCGCAGCAGACTGGCCGCTCTGCAACCGGACAGCGCCGCACCGCAGTCGGCCGATCCGGCGGGTCAGGAACCGCAAAACGCCGGAAGCCGCTGGTCTGCGGACTCCTGGATGCTCTGGCGGCACGGCAGCCGGACCCGGCTCGCAGGCGGCGTGCTGACCCCGAGCTATGGCGCCAGCCAGGCTGGAAGCGTGCTGCGCTACCGTCTGATGCGGAACAGTGCCCATCGTCCCTCAGCCTATCTGCGCATTACCACCGCGCTGGATAGCTCGGCCGAGCGTGAAGCTTCGCTCGGCCTGTCGGCACGGCCCTTTGCGCGCATTCCGCTGGTGGCAGCGGCGGAAGCGCGCCTGACCAGTACGCCCGGCGGCCGGATGATCCGCCCGGCCGGCTTTATCGTCACCGAATTGCCTCCCCTGGCGCTCCCACTTGGCTTGCGCGGCGAGGCCTATGGCCAGGCGGGTTATGTCGGCGGCAAATTCGCCACTCCTTTCGCCGATGGCCAGCTGCGCGCCGATCGCGCGTTTCTGTCGCTGGCCCGGTTTGACGTGCGGCTGGGCGCGGGCCTCTGGGGCGGCGCCCAAAAGGGCGCCTCCCGGCTTGACGCTGGCCCATCACTGACCGTCGGCAGACCGCTTGGCGGCTCGGCTTCGATGCGACTGGCGGCGGACTGGCGGTTCCGGGTGGCCGGCAAGGCTGCGCCCGGCTCCGGCCCGGCCGTCACGCTGTCCGCAGGTTTCTAGAGCGGCCGCGCTTTCATCCGGCTTGCTGCTGCGGTAGGCGCAGTGCAGGATGGACGTCTATCTCCCCATCGCCAATCTGTCGGTCAACGGCCTGTTCATCGTCATGCTCGGCGGGCTTACCGGACTGCTGTCCGGAATGTTCGGCGTCGGCGGCGGTTTTCTGACGACGCCGCTACTGATTTTCTACGGCGTGCCGCCCACAGTGGCAGCAGCCTCGGCCGCATCCCAGGTGACGGGCGCGAGTGTTTCGGGCGTGTTCGCGCACCGCCGCCGCGGCGGGGTCGATGTCCAGATCGGCGCGGTGATGGTGGCGGGCGGGATCATTGGCACAGGCTTCGGCGCACTGCTGTTCCGGCTGCTCCAGCAGCTCGGGCAGATCGATACGGTGATTAACATCCTGTATGTCGTGCTGCTCGGCTCGGTCGGCACGATCATGGCGCGCGAAAGCCTGACGGCGCTGAGGGCCGAGAGGAAGGGCGAGCCGATCAAAGCGCGCAAACGGCGGCACCATCCGATAATTGTCGGCCTGCCGCTGCGCTGGCGCTTCTACCGCTCCGGCCTTTACATCTCGCCGCTGGCACCGTTGCTGCTGGGAGTGGTGACCGGAATTCTCACCATGCTGATGGGCATCGGCGGCGGTTTCGTGCTAATTCCGGCGATGCTCTATATCCTCGGCATGAGCGCCAATGTCGTGGTCGGCACCTCGTTGTTTCAAATCCTGTTTGTCACCATGGCGACGACGATGATGCATGCGTTGACCACCAAGGCGGTGGACATTGTGCTGGCTGTGCTGCTGCTGCTTGGTTCGGTCTCCGGCGCGCAAATCGGCGCGCGGCTCGCGCAGAAGGCGAAACCGGAATATCTCCGGCTGGCGCTGGCGGTGATTGTCCTGCTGTTCGCGTTGCGCCTGGCTATCGGGCTTGGCTACCGGCCGGATGAAATCTATTCGATGACGCCGCTGTGAGACTGGCTCTCGCTCTCATCGCTTTATGGCTGCTAACCGGTGCACGCGATCCGATCCTGGTGCCGGAAGTATCGCAGCACGAGGTGCAGGTGCGGCAGGGATTTACCGGGGCGGAACTGCTGTTATTCGGCGCGATCCTGCGCCCCGACGGTACCCGCGCCGGTCGCGACTACGATATCGTCGTAGTGCTGAAAGGGCCGACCAGGCCCATCGTACTGCGCGAAAAGCGCAAGATCGCCGGCATCTGGAT